>CAZVCQ010000321.1:0-4220 GCA_964626085.1 uncultured bacterium | reverse complement strand
CTATCAGTATACCATCTTCGCTGTCTTCGGCAACGACCGCGTGTATCGGCCGGGTTCCGCGCCAACCGAGCATGAGCCGGCTCGGGTACGGTTTGTCCTCGGAGTAGTCCTGGACAACTTCTCCCTCGATGACGACAGCCTGGACATCCTCTGCCGTGATTTTACGCTCGAACATACGTTCGAGTGCGTGGACGCGGAAGACGAACCGCTGAGACTGTGACAAGTCCCGCTGCCTACCTGTCCTCAGTCACGGTCGACGGCTGAGACATCATCGCCGTCATCCTACCACGGCGAGGATGGATGTCAATACCATGCGGCTGCGCCGTGAGGTCCCGGTTGCCAGTTGGCAGCCAAGAGTTACGGAGGCGGCCTTCGGGCCGTTCCCGAGTGTGCGGCAGAGTGTCGGCCGACCTACGGTTTCGGGGCGGAGATGTCGAATACGTCCGTACGGATCTTGGCCAGGACCTTGGGGTCGCAGCCCCGGGCCGCCCACTTGTCCAAGAGCACCTGGGCCGCCATCGCGAAGCTCTCCCCCGAGATGTGCTGCTGCCTACTCAGCTTGTAGAGTTGCCGCCCGAAGTTGAGATAGGGCACGTACTGCGAGGTCGAAACCCCGTAGGCGTTGATGACTTCCTTGACCTTGCCTTCCATCGCGCTGAGTTCGGTCATCGCCGCCTCGTATCGCATGGCCATTCCCTCGCGGAGGTCGTTCAGCGTCTCGTTCACTCGCTTGAGGTTGTACTTTGCCTTCCATCGTGCTGTACTTTTCACCGGGTCAGCCATTTTGTTCCTCCATTCGTTCTGCCTGCCTCACGCCATCGTGCTCCGGAATTCGTACCCTGAACCACTGAGCGCTCTGAGGCCGGACGCCAAACATCACTTGCCAGTCGCAAGTCGCTGGTGATCCGAGTCCTTCATCTTAGGCTACTCGTGATGGCATGTCAAGTTCGGCAATGTGATGACATAAAGCCCTCAGAATTAAGATGATAGCTAGGATCAGCCATCGTAAAAGTAGCCATCTGAGGGGTCAACCCCCGGGTGACCTCCCAGGTGACCTTTTAGATGACCACTCCAGTGAGCCGACGAGTGGTCCTGCAGCTCAGTCGAGAGGTGACTCGCCGACTGAGCGATGGACTCAGGTGCCGACTGACATACCGGTTGACGTGAGGGCTGAGTTGGCGCCTGAATTGCCGGCTTAGTCGGCGATTGAGAGTGCAGACGAGTCGCTCAGTGATGTGCCGATTGATTCGCCGAGTGAGTTGTCGGGTGACTTGTCTAGTGATTTGGCGGCTGAATTACCGAGTGCTGAGGGATGTCTCGCGCAGCGTGGCGTTGAGCGACGTGGCAGTCGCTGCGTCGGACGGTGCTTCAGACGAGGTCTTGCCGGCAGCGATGCGCGAAGCGACGGACCGAGGTCTGGCCTGGGCGATGCGGAAAACGCTGAAATGAACGATTGAATGAGCGCTTCCGTGAGCCTTCGAATAGGCGTTCAAAGGGACATTCTTGCGAGCTTTCAGAGGAGCTTTGAAGAGAGCTTTTGGGAGAGCGATGAGTGCTGAGCGCAAAGTGATGAACGAGGAACGGAGGTCGAACGGCGACTGGCAGATAGCGGTAGGAGGATGGGGGAAAGCCGGACGGCGAGTCGCGACTCGCATGTCCTCGCTTGTGCGGACCGACAGCGCGTCGGCTCAGGCTTTGGGCTGGATGAAGGTGCCGATGTCGGCGGGTCTGATGACGCCGCCGGAGACGACGAGCTTCAGGCCTTCTTCGATGCTCATCGCCGTCTCGGCGATTTCGGTCTCGGGGATGAGCGCGAGCCAGCCCGAGGTCGGGTTGGGCGCGGTCGGGAAGAAGACGAAGAGCGCCCGGCGGCCGTCGGCGAGCGTTATCCGCTCGTCGCTGGTGAGGAACCCGACCGCGAATATCCCGTGGCGCGGGTACTCGGCGATGACGGTCTTGCGGAGCGAGCTGCGGTCGACGAACACCGCGTCGGTAAGCTGGCGCGCCGAGCTGTAGATGCTCTTGACGATGGGCACGCGCTGCAGGATCTTGTCGAGCCAGCCGAGGGTGAGCCGGCCGATGAGACCCGTGGCAATCCAGCCGGTGATGAGGACGAGGATGAGGAAGAGCACGAACCCGGCGAGCGTCGCTACCCAGCCGGGCAGGCGCTCAAGCCACGGGTGGACTTGGAAGAGCGGATGGAACAGGTTGCCGAGCCGGACGATGATGAACCAAAAGAGGAAGACGGTGACGCTCAGGGGCAGCAGCGTCGCGATGCCCGTGAGGAAGTAGTGACGCAGCTCTTTCAAGGCCGGACCCTCGTTCCCGGGCAACGGCGCAGGACCAACCACAGCGGCCTCGGCGTCCGACCGCTGCTATCCCTGCGTGCTCCGTGGTTCAGAATCGGGCCCCGAGACTGGTTACGTCGCCTTGATAAACGGATTGTCCTGACCGGTCCGCTGCAACGCGGCGTCGGCGAGCAACTCCTTGCGACAGCGCGTCAGGAAGTCCTGGCAAGTCGGGGTCTGGTAGTCGGGATAGGTCCAGGCCAGCGGCTGGAACTTGCCGGACTGGAAGAGGAGCGTCAGCTCGGCGTAGATGCCGTCGCGCAGGTAGATGCGGTGGGCGAAGCCTTTGGTCGAAGCCAGCACCAGGTTATGCAGAGACAGCAGGCCGGGGTCGAGGTTGATGCGACGTTTGTGGTTCGGCCCGATGAAACGCTTCTCCAGCGAACCGGTCGTGCGCTTGAAATCAACGAGCTGCTCGGACTCGATCAAGCCATGGAACCCCACCCACTGCCGAATCAGGTTGGGGCCCATCTCTTTTTCGTAGTAGTCCGAGAAGCTGAACGGGATTTCCTCGCTCTTCACGGTTACGGTTCCGAACCCTTCGGCCAGCGCGGACTGCGCCTCCGCCAGCAGGCTCTGGTCCGAGGTAAGCAGTCCGACAACGAGTTTCACCGGGTCGTCGTTCGGGCGTTCGTCTTTTAGTCGTTCAAACATAATAGTCTACCTCGCATCTTCCGGCGCGGCGTCCTTGTGGCCGCCGTCCATTGCCAGTGAATCAAACGTTTCGCCCTTTTCGGGCTCGGCGTCGTCCGGACCGGCCTCGCGCCGTGCCAGGAATTCGCCGATCTCCTCCATCCGCGGCAAGTCCTCAAGTCCGGCCAGCCCGAAGTAGCGGAGGAACTCGGGCGTAGTCCGGTAGAGGAACGGATTGCCCGGCCGGCTGGCGCGGCCATAGGTCGCAATCAGCCGCCGCTCTAATAGCGTAACGAGTGGGCCCGAACAGTCAACCCCGCGCAGTTGTTCGATCTCGGGCCGCGTGACCGGCTGCTTGTAGGCTGCGATAGCCAGCACCTCGAGCGCGGCGACTGAGAGCCGGTGGGTGTACTGGCGCTGGTAAAGCCGGCGCACGAATTCGGCGTACGTCGGCATGGTATAGAGCTGGAATCCCTGCGCTACCCGCTGCACCCGGAAGGCCCGGCCGGTTTCCTGGTAGTCAGCGTTCAGCCGGTCAATCACCGCCCGCGCGGTTTCGGGCGGGACCTCGGCCAGCTCGGCCAGCCGGTCGAGCTTGACCGGCGAGTCGGCGGCAAAGAGCAGAGCCTCGATGACTTGATCGGGGTCAAGCGGAGAGGGGCTAGGGCCGAGGGGCGAGGGACTAGGGATTTCGGATTGACGAGTGTCGATTGACGATTGGTCGGAGGAAGGAACAGGAGCTGCGGACTCGGAGCTTTCCGATTGACGGTCGGCGATTGCCGATTCGGCTCCGACGGGAGGCGGAACAGTTTGCGCTTCGGGTTTCAGTCCTTCCACTGCGGATTCCGGAGCAGGGCCAACGCCCGGGTCGGGACGCGTGTCTTCCATTTCCTCCACTTGTTCCCTCGATCCCTCGATCCCCTGATCACTCAGCTCGGCGTTCTCGCTCATCGCTTCAGCCTGAATCGCGCCAGCAGCGCGGCCGCCGCCAGGCGCAGGTCTTTCCGGTCCATGAAGCAGGTAAGCCTCGTCTCCGAAGTCGAGAAGGCGTCGAGGTGCACTCCGACCCGGTGCAGGGTCTCGAGCGTGCCGGACATGATTTCCGGGTCGGAGCCGACGCCCGGCCCGACCACCGACACCGAGCAGAGCGAGTCCTTGACTTCGAGCCGGTCGGCCCGGACCTTCTTCGCGAGCCGGGCAAGGATCGTCTGCGCCCCGCTCAACTGCTCCTCGGGCACG
>CAZVCQ010000320.1:0-4229 GCA_964626085.1 uncultured bacterium | reverse complement strand
TTCTTTACCATCCCGCGCCTCCTTGTTTGCTCAAGCTCTTGCGCTTGCGCGCTTCCTTAGTTGACGACTTCCGCACGTCTCGCATGCGGGCATCAGGCTTGTGCATACGTTTGCCGCCTCACGTCCCGAGCCCGGGAAGACCCTGGAAAGCGTATTGACCGCTGGGTTCTCTGACCCAGGATGCAATCCGGCAATTGCGCACCCCGTGCTCATGCACCAGACGCTGGGCCACGTCCTCCAGCCCCCTCGGAGCGGCAAGGCACCAAGACGTGAAAGCGTCGCCATATCTGGCCCACTGTGATTGGGCTTCGGCGGCGCAGATCGAGTCGTCCGTCTCAACTTCCACGATCCAGGCCCGGTCTTGCATGGTCGGGGCCATGGCAATCACGTCGATAAAGAAACCTGCCCACTCTCTGTTCTTCTCGCCATCAGGGTTCAGCCACACGCGCTTCCCGCTAGAGCGATAGACCTGCCCGGCAGCTCGCACCGCGTCGTCGTGGGCAGATTGCTGCGCTGCCAGTCTGATTGCCATCACGCCTCCTGGTTGCCGGCCCAAATCTCTCTCACCTCTCTGGCCAGCGCAACAAGCTCGTACGCATCGCCCTGATACTCGAGGCACACATAGCCGCTGCCCGGTCGTTCGACCACCACATCGCAGAGAACGTCTCGGGGACTGGCGCAGCCAGCGTCGAACGCGAGAACCGTTGAGACGATTCCCAGCGCGACTGCCAAACACGATGCCGGACCGGCCAGCAGGGCAGCTCCAAAGAAAACCGTCAACGGCACTCGTGCGCTTGGAGCGTCGGGACCGGCCTCGTGTGTACGAACCGGCACTCGTTGGCCCCGGCGGCCCCTGTAGGACGGAGCAGGACCTTCGTCGTCCAGTCCCACGCTTTGCCACGCCGAGCGCACGTACGGAGTAGCCGCGTGAAAGCAGAACTCGCCGGCGTGGACCACGGTGGAGAAGTTGCCGGGAAGCAGAGCGGCCCTGGTCGGAACACGGCAACCGAGCTCGCAAGCTCTCGCGGCCACATCGACAAAGTCCTTGGTCTGCATCAACATGCTGTACGTGCATCTCCTTTCCGTCATGCCGGACATCGAATCGTGATGTCAAGCCCGCGGCTCTTATTCCTCTCACTCGCAGGATAGCGCTTGGCATCCTGCTCACCAGTAACCACTTCCTCTACCACTTCCTGGATTGAGGCTTAGCATTGGCTGTGCCAGATGGGGCGAATCGAACAAAGCACGAGTTATCAAAGATATAGCTCGGCTACCCGGTTTCGACGCCTTCGTGCCAGTCGCATTCATGCGACTGGAGCACTCAGACTATCAGCCTGTCTTGGCGTGAGTTGGCCGAATAAGCACGTCAGTCGCACGGATGCGACAGAATCCTATCTGTGCGACTGAGGAAGCCGCTGTGACGCCACAGGGCGCCACTAGCAGCAGATTCTAGACGTTGATGTGGTGTTTCTTGAGCAGACGGTAGAACTGGGACCGGCTGTACCCAATCAGCTTTGCTGCCTCAGGGACATCGCCATTTGCCCGACCCAGCGCATCAAGCAGCATTGCACGCTCGGTTTCCTTCACAGCCTTATGCTGCTCGGCCCGCGTCTGAACCGGAGCCGGCGAAGTGGCTGTCGCGCGCGCCTGCCTGAGTTCAAGCGGAAGGTCCGCGACCTGAAGCGTTTCTCCGGATGCCATTATCACTGCCCGCTCCACCACGTGTTGGAGCTGACGGATGTTGCCTGGCCAGGGAAACCCGGCAAAAAGGGCCAGGACTTCATTGCTTGCCTTGCGCACGGAGCGGTCGTATTCATGGGCTGAGCGAGCGATGAAGTACTGGGTAAGCACCGGTACGTCCTCCCGCCGGTGGCGCAAGGACGGCAGGAGAAGCTGCACGGTATTGAGCCGGTACAACAGGTCGCGCCGGAACAGGCCCTGGCGTTCGCGCAGGTCGAGGTCCATATTGGTCGCGGCAACGACGCGGGCCTCGATCGGTGTTTCCCTGGTGCCGCCGACGCGCGTGACCATCTTGTCCTCTATTGCCCGCAACAGTTTCGCCTGAAGAGCTGGACTCATGTCCCCGATCTCGTCTAGAAAGATTGTCCCTTTCCCCGCCTGCTCGAACTTGCCCGGCCGCGCCGCGACCCCGGTGGCCGCACCGGCTTCGACGCCGAAGAACTCGGCCTCAAGCAGGCTTTCCGGCACGGCCGCGCAGTTGACCGTGACAAAGGGATGGTCGGCGCGAGGGCCGGACTCGTGCAACGCCCGGGCGATGAGTTCCTTACCCGAACCGCTCTCGCCGCGGATAAGGACCGGAACCGGGAGGGTGGCCATTCGTGCCACGAGTCCGAGCAGGTCGCGCACGTCACGGTTGCGGCCCGCAACGCCACGGAACCGCAGCCCCGGAATCTCCAGCGGAGTGTCGGTTTCGACGGCCCTAAGCTCTCCCAGACTGGCCAGCGCCGGCGCGAGTGCACGGGCCACGACCTCCAGCACCTCGGAATCGATACGCGTCGCCAGTGGAACTCCTCGCCGGAGCCAGACGAGACCGACTTCACGGCCTTCTAGCCTGACCGGAAGTGTCATAGCAAGGTCGGTCTGCGTGAGTGTCTCTCGGCCCGTCAACTCCGGCAAGATCGGATCGCCACGCAGAGCAACCGGCCTGCCATCGACAAGCACCACGCCCTGCTCGAACCGCATGTTGTCGCACAGCATGCTCAGGGCCTGCTCGATTAACTGCTCGGGCGCCAGCCCGAGAGCAGTGATGCTCAATAGTCCCTGGAGCAAGGCGGCATTGCGGTCGGTGCGCATCTCAATGCGGTAGCGTAGCCGACTCGCTTCTTCGCCCTCAGCCACCACGGCGAGACGACGAAACGCCCGGGCCGCATCCTGCAGCAATGCCCGGGCCTCTTCCCAACGGCTGACTTCCAGGAGTTGCCGGCCGCGCTGGAGACGGGTGAGGGCAAGCTCGAATGTATCACCGAGCGGTGCCAGCACGGTCTCGGATTGACTGAAAAGCTCCAGAGCCTGGGCCGAGTCGCCACGGGCCGCTGACAAGAGCGCCCGAACGCGCAACACCTCGCCTTGCTCTCTTGTCAGCCTCAGGTCCGTCGCGTATTGCTCCGCTTGAGACAGCAAATCACCGGCCGCGTCGAGCCATCCTAGAGCCAACGCCAGCTCGGCTCTGCGGCAGCAGACGGTCGTGAGCACGCAGCGGTCCCCGGCCACTTCGCTCAGCCGTGCCGCTTCGGTCAAGACCTTCTCCGCCTGAGCCAGATCTCCGCTGCGGAAATGGGTCCAGCCCAGATTGGAGAGGGCCTCTCGGTACATCAGTCCGGAATGCTGCCTTCCCCTTTCTTCTTCGAGCACAGCGCGGAACATGAACGCGGCATTCTCATAGTCGGACCGCTTGAGCGACAACTCACCGAGAGCCATGCGAGCCGTGGCCAGCGGGTCATAGAACCCGTGCTCCTCGCAGAGCGCGATCGACCGGTGAAAACTCTGGGTCGCTTCGGTCCAGCGGCCCATGGCCGCGAGAGTCCAGCCGATATTGTACAGACTGACGGCCCTTCCACACGCATCTCCCGCTTCGGTGTCTGCGTTCAAAGACAGATGGTAGTGAGTAAGGGCCTCGTCAAACTCGCCCTGCAGGCCGTAGATACCGGCGAGCTCATTCAGCGCGATCCGTTCTCCCTGCTCGAATCCGATCTGCCGGGATACTTCCAGGAACTCCTTGAAGCAGTCGAGCGCCGACTGAAGCTCCCCGCGCTCCCGGTGCATGATGCCGATGAGATTGAGCCCGCTGGCGCGAGCACGGCGGTCGCCGGTTGCGTCCGCGACCTTGAACACCATCTCGGCGTAGCGCGCCGCACCGTCGAGGTCGCCGGCGCGACGGAGCATTTCACCGAGCATGTACGCGGCTCTCCCTTTGTCCTTGAGTCTGCCGGCGGCATCGGCCTCAGCCAGAACCTGTTCGAGCAGTGGCTTGGCAGCAACCGGGTCGCTCAGCCAGAGCGCTTCGGCCTGCGCGAGCGTGGCCTCGACCCGCTCAGCCGGAGTTGCGGCCGAGTCCACGCGTGCACGCAGAGCCTGCAGCTTGTCAGGAGGGACACTCTCACCACTCATGGTTGGACCTTGGTCAGCATAGTCCTGACCTACGCCAAGTCAAGCACGCTGGAGTGCCCAGATTGCAGCCACCAATCCAATGGTAGGCCCGGAGTCTGAGC
>CAZVCQ010000319.1:0-4229 GCA_964626085.1 uncultured bacterium | reverse complement strand
CGGTGCTGACCGAGGTTACACCCCGACCCCGCGCGTCCGGGCGCGCGGGTCCGCTTGCCAGTATCCTACCCGCAGTTCTTATCGTTTGGGGGTTCGTCGGCGCCTACCTGCTTCAGCTCTCGCTGGACCGGGCCGGCGAGAACCGGATGCGAGAGAAGGCGATGGCGGAGATGGCGTACTTCCCGTCGGGCCGCTTCGTACGTGGGGCCTCGATCGAGTACCAGAGCCTCGCCGCCGATTTCATCTGGCTCCGGGGAATCCAGTATTACGGTTACCATCTGATGTCCGACCGCAAGTACGAATGGCTGGGCCATGTGTTCGATATTCTCACGACCCTCGACCCCGGGTTCATCGGCGCGTACCATTTCGGCGCGATTACCCTGGCCTGGGACGCAGGCAAGCCGCATGAAGCCGTCGACTTCCTTACCCGTGGCATGAGGGCGAACCCGTTGAGCTGGCAGATTCCGTTCGACGCCGGTTTCATCTGCTACATGCTGCTGCGTGACTACGGCCGGGCGGGTACCTTCTTCGAGGTGGCAGCGAAGATGCCCAATGCCTGGTTTATCCTCGCCCGCTGGGCCGCGATCGCCAAGGCCAAAGCCGGCGATTTCCAGACGGCACGCGAGATGTGGCTTGATATCCTGACGGGCACTGAGAACAAAGCCCTCAAGGCACTGGTCGTTCGCCAGCTCAAGAGTCTCGACCTGTCCGAAGCGACCGACCGCCTCCAGAAGGCGGTCCATCGCTTCCAGCAGGACCGGCGGCGATTGCCGACCGATCTGCGCGAACTGGTGACGGCCGGGTATGTCGGCCGGATCCCGGAGGAACCGTTCGGGGGTCGCTTCTATCTGAAGGACGGCAAGGTCCTGACGACGACGCCGCCCAGCCAGCGGGAGTAGCGGCGGCTTAACTTGACAGAACGGCATTATTGCTCTATAACTGAAGCGAGGAGAAACCATGCGCGACTATAATAACAGAGGCTTCACCCTGATAGAGCTGTTGGTTGTGATTCTGATTCTTGGCATCTTGATGGCGATGACGATTCCCAGAATCACCGGTGTGCGTCAGCAGGCCCGCGAGGCCGCCATGAAGATGAGCCTGCACAACGTTCAAGTGGTGATCGAGACATTCCACGCCGAGCAGGGCTACTACGCCGAGGATTTCTACGAAGACGGCTACGGCTATTGTTTCCCCGGCGGAATATACGACCGGCAGTTGGGCAGACTGCCGACAAATCCCTGGACCGGCCGGCAGATGGACCCGGACGAGTTCAACCCCGAGGACTACGATCTGGAGGCCGACTTGAGTGACGCTACTGAAGACGGACCGAACGACCAGTACGGCTACGAATACGGCGAGATCATCTACGGCATCTGGACACCGGATGGCTCAGAATGGCCGACGGGATACGGACTGGTCGGAATCGGCCGGGGTGGTGTCTCGATCCGGTCTTACAACCAGGACGACGAAGCAATTATCTTCCTGCTGCACAGCTAGGAGTAAACATGCCCCGGTTTTCATCCTTGACAGCGCTAGGGCGCGTTCCTATAATTCACGCAGTGAACAGCACTTCACGCGTCGAGCGCGGGTTCACGCTCGTCGAACTACTGGTAGTGATATCAGTACTGGGGATTATTCTGGCCTTCTTCGTTCCCACAATAGTCGGCCGCGTAACAACCAACGCGCGCCGGACAGCGACCATCCAGGAAATGAGAATGCTCCGTGATGCGATTGCCGGCAACCCCGAGATCACGATGGGCGGCGAGATGGTCGTGATGGGGTTCAAGAACGACATGGGCCGTTGGCCTCGCCACGTGATCGAGCTTGTCACCAGTCGCCCTGATACCGGGATGTACGCAGCGGTCTTCTACCCCGGCAAATACGCCCCCCTGGAGGCCTGGGACCCTTACATCAAGAAGGGCTGGAATGGTCCCTATGTCCGGGAGGACGGCAACATGGGCTATCGCTACGACGCGTGGGGTGATACCTACCGTTTCTACGCCGAGGGCAGTGAGACGCTGGCGCTTTGGAGCGCGGGGCCGAACATGCTCTTCATCGGCGACCCGGGCGGCGGCAGTGACAGCGACGATGTCAGGGTGAACTTCTAATGACTGCGACCAACCACGGCCGGGCTCGCGGCGTTACGCTGCTCGAGCTCCTGGTCGTGCTGATGATCTTGAGCATCGTCCTCACGGCTGCGGTCAAGACGTGGGACGTGACCCTCGAGCGGGGCCGGGCCCAGACCACGGCCAGCAAACTGAACCAGCTCGTCAGCGTCATCGTCGGCGACCCTGACTACATCGTCGCCGGCCAGCGCGCGGATTTCGGATTCGTCGGCGACGAGGGGCACGTGCCGAGCAGCCTGCGGGACCTCGTGGTCCGCCCGACTCTCTCCGACAGCGTCTGGCGCGGGCCATACATCCGTTCGACTTTCAATCAGTCAGCGGACGGATACCGGATTGATGGTTGGGGCGACACGATAATCTACGGATATGAGGCATACGGTAACAACCCCGACAGCCTGTGGGTGCGCAGCCGCGGCGGGCGCGGCTTCGCGGACAGGACCCGCTGGCAGACCTTGAACTTCCAGTACGATTATGACGACCTGGTGAACCAGGAGGTGGTTGGCAATATTGTAGACGTCCGAGGTGACCCGCCACCCGATACCCTTAGACCCGGTCTCATAGTGACGCTCTACCGTCCCGTCGACGGTAAGCTCTTTGCAGATGAGAAGACCGGTGCAAGCGCCGCCGGCTTCCACTACTTCGGCATTCCCCAGGGGACGCACCGGCTTGTGGCCATGTACATCAACATCAACGCGATCCCGGCTGAAACGTCAATGACGACCCAGGATGTGCCGGTCTATCCCGGCATCGGGGCGCGTGACATTAGAATGCGGCTCCCCATCGACTGGTGAACTATGACTAGGAAGTGTGACATGAAAGGCCAGGGCTTCACTTTGATGGAACTGCTGGTGGTGTTGCTCATCATCGGCATTCTGAGCACGGTCGCGCTCCGGACGATTGACGCGACCCGGGACCGTGGGCTGTTCGACCAGACCACGAAGGAAATGAACCAACTGGTCCAGGCGATTGTCGGCAACCCGGACTTGACCTACGACGGCCGGCGCGTGGATTTCGGGTTCTACGGAGACATGGAGAGGCTGCCGGATTCACTGAGGGAACTGGTGCAAAGCTCCGGCGACCCGGCCTGGCACGGCCCTTACCTGCGACTGATGGCTGTCGGCGACTCGGTCAGCTACCTCTATGACGGATGGGGACATCTCTATACGCCCAACTGGACACAGGGGACGATTACCAGCAATAACGGCAAGTATCAGATGACCGTGAAGATAGCCGATGACATGTCGCAGTTGAACGACAACATAGTCAGCGGCTCCTTCCTCGACCGCGACGGCAACCCACCGGGAATGACGGCCAGCAACGTATCCGAGGTCAGGCTGTACTACAACAATCCATTCGCCCACGGTAATATTCAATTCGCGTCAGTGCGTCCAGAGCCTGGTGGATCCTACGAGATCTCGAACACCCTGGCGGGTGGGAACCAGGTAGTGCCGATCGGCATACACGAGATGAAAGCGATCGTCCCCGGTGGTGAGGAGCTCACGCGCTATGTGACAGTGGTGCCCCGCTCCCACACGGTCGTTGATTTCAAGTTCAGCTCGTCGTTCTGGAATAGACTGAAGATGGTCGGCGCGCCTGTTCCCACTCCCGACAACGATGGCTTCCTGATCCAGATCGTCAACGATCAGGCGAATGACGTCACCATCAGTTCACTCGTGTTCTTGCACACGCCTGACACCGCTTTCATGAGGGACTTCCGCATTGGCTCGGACAAGGCAGGATACCCTCTGCTTAATGGGGTGCCCGGCACCGGACCCGGCGATACTGTCAATTTCGCGCCGGTGACGATTGCACCGGACGGCGCGCAACTGGTCGAGTTGGCCTTCCAGAGTTTTCGTACGACTGAGCTGTGGCCGCCCGGCGACACATTCAATGTGAGTGGCCAGGCATTTCAATTCCGCTTCAGTGACGGCTCGGAGATAACCGTCAACCCTTGAGGTTAAGGATGATAAGGAGGAATATTGGCAACCGGTAGCGTCTTCGGCAACCTATTTGGCGGCGGCGGCAAAGGCACGCTCTGCATAGATATCGGTTCCAATTCGGTGAAGTTCGTCAAGATGGAAGGCGGCCGCGTCACCGACTACG
>CAZVCQ010000318.1:0-4241 GCA_964626085.1 uncultured bacterium | reverse complement strand
AGTCGGGAGCGTCGGTAAGCAGGAGCAGGGAAGCGGTCAGGCTGGCATCGTCTGAAAACCACTGCCGCCTGAACCGACCCCGGCCCTTGGTCTGCCACCGGGCGACGACGACTGCCGTAGTGTGCTTCCCCGCAAGGCCGAATGCGTAGTCGTTGGTTGAACCGACCTCATCCAGCAGGTGAACGCTGCCGTACCGTGCAAGTCCTGCCAGCCGTTCTCCAGCGATTTCAGTTGTCACGTGCAGACCCGGTGCGCGTCAGTTCTGTGAAACCCGGACGAGCTTCACCATTGAGTTTGGCGAACCGAGTGCGGCAAAGTAGACGCCAGGCGCAACCGGTCTGCCCGCCTCGTCGCGACCGTCCCAGGTCAGGGAGTAGGAGGTCGAGAGTGGGGAGCGGGGGACGCGCAGCACGCGTACCTGGCGGCCCGAAACGTCAACGATGCGGACGTCGGACGGGCCGCGTGCTGCAACCAGTAGGCGGACACCCGTCCGGAACGGGTTGGGCCAGGCGGTCAGGCGGCTCGGTGCCAGTTCCTCGCGGTGCGCTGCGACTCCTACCGGCGTCGTGTTCAGGAAGAGATGGTTGCCGCGGGATTGGTTCCAGTTGGTGACGGCCAGGTCAGGAGCCACCGAGAAGCGGTAGTAGAAAACGACGTTGCCGGCGCCCGAAGGCGGGGCGGAGGCGAAGCTGACCCAGCCGGCGAGCGGGTCCGAGCAGTAGCCTGCGACCGGCACTCGCGTTCCATCCACACGGACGCTGTCGAGAGTCTGCAGGGGCCGCCGGTGCAGGTTGAAGAGCTTTCGCTGGCCGTCGCCGTCGTATGCCTCAGTTACCGCGGACAGATGGCCGTTGGTCAGGTCGCCCCACACTACGGCTTCGCAGACCAGGTCAGTACGGTTGGCAGGTATCCACGACCACGTCGGCGTCGTGTCGAGCACCCCAGCGTGGTTCTCGAATACGACCGCCGGTTCCCACCATCCACCGGCTGCAAGGTCCGGGTACTCATCGCCGTTCACGTCGGCCCAAGCCACGCAGGACGAGTACTGGTTCGTCTGCAGCATTGTGAACGAGGCAATGGTGTCGAGCGTCCCGCCGTTATTGTGGAAGACCTTGATGCTGTTCGGCTCGCCCTGCTGGTTATTGGATGCCACGGCAAGGTCGAGAAAGGCATCCGCGTCGTAGTCACCGAAGGCCAGGCGCAGAACCCAGCCGACTCCCTGCTGGCCGGTCCAGGTGGGAACTGTGTCGAGGATTCCGCCTGAGTTCCGGTACATCACCACCTTGCCGCCGCCTGACCCGGGGATGACCTGGCCGACGAAAAGGTCCAGGTCACCGTCGTTGTCGATGTCGCAGAACCGAACCGCGTCGCTGGGATTGGTGTCGCTTGCGGACCAGTACGGCAAAGTGTCGAAGGACGTGCCGTTGTTCCGGTAGATGCGGGCGGGGTCGTACTCGACAGGCGCGTACGCATCACCAGCGCTGATGGCGATGTCGAGGTCGCCGTCCAGGTCGACGTCGCCGAGGCAGCAGTCGAAAGACGAATGGCGGTCCGCCGCCTTCCAGGCCGGGGTCGTACCGAGCGTGCCGCCGCTGTTCAGGTAGATGCGCGCGAGGTGGTCGCCGTTGACGCCTACGCCGAGATACGCGACCGCGAGGTCGGGTAGGCCGTCGTTGTTCACGTCGCCGGCATAGCAGTGGCCGAAGAGACCGGCGTCCGCGGAGCGCCAGGAAGCGACGGTATCCAGCGTGCCGGAGTTGTTCATGTACACGCTGTTCCGGTTCGTGGCCATGTCATTGCCGTTCGATACGAGAAAGTCAATCCACCCGTCGCCGTCTAGGTCAGCGACCGCACCGCCGGTCGAATAGTCGTCGTCGATCGACGTCCACGACGGGGCAGAGGGGAGGGGGATGGCGGCAAAGGCAGGCAGAGGAACTAGTACGGCCAGCACAGACAGGATCGGAATCGCCACACGAGACAACATCTTCATAGTAGGGCCAGTCTAGCCCAAAGCCCCTGCGCGGTCAAGCTGGCAGGCAATAGGGATCAAGAGCTGAGGGGCAGAGGGATCGAGTGGCCGGACTCCAACACTGCAGACTGCGAACGGGCAACTGGCCACTTGCGGTCCCGGCCATGTCGGCCTATTGACAAACGGGCGGGGAAGACCGAGAATCATATGTCCCCGACCGACGGGGACCACTGATGCGCCTCATCGCGGGTGCGGGCTCACCTCCTTCTACTGTCCCGCACCCGCACCATTGTCCCCAGACGACAGAAGTGCGGTGCTCCGTGGCTGCCAACTGGAAGCCGACGCCGAGTCGCCCTGAGCGAGTTGGACGAGTCGAAAGGTCTCTTCGTCCCGCCAACTTCGCCGTCCGACGGCAATGGCCTTGACGGCAGGGGAGACGCAGCCCGCGATCCGCAATCGACAATCCGGAATCTGAAATGCCACGAGGAACATGTCAGATGGACGGCGCCAAATCGAGTCAGCGTACCTGAGTCACCAGCCACCGGATGCGGCTGGCATGTCCGGTGGTGTGAGACTCGGTGGCTGCAAAGCCGTCCGCTACTCGACCTCCATGGGTGCTTACTGCGTGCTGGTTTTTTCCAGCCTGGCCTTCAGCTCCAAGGCCTTGGCATCGTCGGGGGCACGCGCAAGCCACGCGTCGACGAAGGTCCGGGCGGCGTCGGCATCGCCAGCGCGCACCATCCAAGCGACTGCGCGCGAGTTGGCGTCCTCAGCCTCGGCCTTGTTGCCCTCAGCCTCGTAGCGCGGCGCCAGCTGTACGTAGAGAGATGCGTAGTTCGTTGCCAGGGGCGCGAACGTCCCGGTCAGCGGCGACATGTTCTGCGGCCACGGCGGCAGCGTCTCCGGCCAGTCGAGCTTGTAGTTCTTCGTCAGGTTCTCGTCGATGCGGTCGAGGTCCACCGGCGCAGCGCGCTTGCCTTCGGCCACGCGGCTGACCACGCCTTCCAGAACCAGCCGGTCGGCATAGGGGCCGACCATGTCCGGATAGACGGTCACGGCGAAGTAGACCGGCCGGTGGGCCTTGGCCGCGTTGGCGATGATGTTGGCGACCACCTGCTGCGATGGAAGCAGCACGCTCTTACCGTCCGGTCCGGTCTTCGGGGCGAGGGCCGCGATCTCCTCGTCGGTCAGGGATATGGGGACTCCAAGTGAGTCTCTCATCATCTTCACGACCGCGGGGATGTTGAGCAAGCTCAGGTTGGCGACGGTCACGTCCGGCCGGAACGCGTCGCCGGACTGCTGCAATACCGAGGGCGGGTAGGTATCGTTGTCGCCGTTGGTGAAGAGTATCGCGTTCGGCTCGACCCCGACCAGGAGGTTGTACCCGACGTCAAGCAGCGGCTGGGGGTAGTAGTGCTTGTCGCTGAGTTCGAACGCCTGGCGCCGCGCGTCGGACAGCCGCCCCTGTGCCATGTAGCTTGCCCAGAGCGCAGTGTGCGCGTGCGCGCTGAACGGGTGGGATGACTCGGCGACCTTGAGGTTGCACCTCTCCGACTCGGCGAATCGCTCCGCAGCACTCATGCCGGCAATGTCTCCGGTCCGGATGGGCAGTATCAAGTCT
This sequence comes from uncultured bacterium, assembly GCA_964626085.1. Classification (GTDB taxonomy): domain Bacteria; phylum Hydrothermota; class Tepidihabitantia; order Tepidihabitantales; family Tepidihabitantaceae; genus UBA2258. The sequence continues at coordinate 651 of CAZVCQ010000318.1, read as the reverse complement.
GCGTAGTTGAGGAGCACGCCGGCCGCGTCCGGGTCAAGCTCGAACGCGACCCGAGCCTCAGCCAGGGCCGTGTCCCGCACGCCGGAATACCGGTAGGCCATGCTCAGGCCGAGATGGGCTTCCGCGCTCTGCGGAAAGCGCTTGACCAGGTCCTGATACCCGGCACGTGCTGAGTCGAGCTTCAACTCATAGAACAACCGGTGCGCATCTGCGAGCCACGCCTCGGCACCGGGTCCGGTTGTCGGCTTGGTGATGCCCCAACGGGTCCAGGCCGAACCGGCCGGTTTGCCTTTCGCGCAGCCGACCCCGACGCAGACCAGGGCCGCGCTGACCAGAGCTGTGATTACCGTTCTCACTTTGCCTCCATTCTGTGTTGAGAACCTGTCCCCGGACCGGCTGTTGTCAGTCCGCGGTACGGCATTTAGACGCACCCGGGACGCCGGCAGTAGGCTGGCGACCGCATGTAGGGGTCATTCGGTCCTGACTGCGAGGGCCTCTACTTCTATCTTCAGTCCATGACCGGCTGGACCCGGCGTGACTGGATTGTAGGACTGGCGGGGACGGATGTCAAGGCGACGCCTGAAGGCTTGCGGCTTACGGCTCGCGGTTCATGATGCTCTGCCGCAGGCAGGTGCCATCCGATGGCTCAAC
>CAZVCQ010000317.1:0-4242 GCA_964626085.1 uncultured bacterium | reverse complement strand
AAGAGCTAGCAAATGCCGCCTAAGAAACTGTCCAGCAAATCGGGGGCAGTCCAGACTCTCCGTGGAGTCTCTGGTCCGGAAACGAACCCGATTGGGGCATCGTATCCTTCTGTGTTCATGACCGTGCGCGGACGCACGGCAGAGAATAGCGCTGCCCGTGAACTTGTCAAACGTTGCCGGAACCCGTCCGCCGGCGGATAGCAGACACACCCGAAATCCAAGGCCCGCGCACGGAGCACGGGAAACTCCAAACTCCAAACTCCAAACTCCAAACTCAGACTCGCAACCCGCATCTCGTAGCTCGCTGCGCGCAACCCGCCCGGTCGTATGCTCAAGTTGGGATGTAGCGGCTAACTAGCGGCCTGAAAGGAGGTTGCCATACTGCCTCCGGGTCACAACTGCAGGCAATGTAGTCAGTTGTCGGAGAACGTGTTGGAAATCGCCTATGGCACGGAAGCTGCATTTGGCCTAAGAGAAGTCGAAGCCGGGTTTACATCCGACAGATTGGAGTCTGCGGCCACTATCGCGACCGACACCCATTCGCGCTGGCGAGCCGGGCCGGTGGTTCGTGGCCGCAGACTTAGCCCTGGGCGATGCCTCGACGGGGTCGAGCTTGCACGTACCGGGGGGGACCGTAATGACCGCAAGTTTGGAGGGTTGAGATGAGTACGCGAGTTGACGTCAGGAATCTACCTTTCTGCACTACCGACCGTTCCCGGAGATTCACTTGGTCGAACCGTCCGACGTCGGTCGAGCTTGAGCCAGCGGTAGCGGAGCCGCAGCCGGCACGGGCCGCGTGGCCGGTCTGGGAGCACGGCACTTTGTTTGGGGTGATGGCGAAACCGCGGCCGGTGCGGCCGGTCTGGGTGAACGGCACGCTGTCCGGGGTGATGGCGGAACAGCGGCCGGCGCCAAGGCTGATCGGTTAGATCGATGGGCGTGTTTTTCGTCAGGTGTGGAGCTCGAAGCCAAGAGTAGGGAGGACTAACTGTGAAATCCAACGATGACAACATGTACGCCGTGACCGTGCGCCAAGCCCTGAAGTTCGGGTGGGGCGGGAGACCAAAGGCGCCAGACCACAATCAGGCCCCAAGGCGGAGGCAGAACCTCAAACGCCTGGCCCCAATGCAGAATTTGTGGGTCCTTACTGGCCCAGATGAACTTCGTTGATCCGGCGACGCCGGTCCAGTCCGGGGACGCAAACCGTTTTTCTCGGCGGGCGGAGAGGTGGTTGGTGGACACTCCCGGACCTCGACAACCCTGACAGTCAGCATACCTCAGCCTCGCTCAGCGCCCACCGATCCCGCCGCCGCTCTGGGCGGCGGGATCGGTCTCAGGCACCAAACAAGGACAAACCCCAATGCCCGCCACAACCGTGTCAAGCGATTCAGGCCGGCGCCGACGCCTCGCCTGCCCAGGCTTGACCTCGCTTGACTGCCGCGATACGCTGAGGCGTGAGATTCGTGCTGACCTTGCGACCCCGCGACCGGTCGAGCGTCGGGGAGGCCAATCAAGGTCGGGAGTATACCCGGCGCCGATACAACCGCGACGCCGGTTCTCGCGCGCCATGAGGGGCCGGAAAGGCTACAGGAGGCAATGATCCCAGAACGGAAGATTCGAGTGCTGCTGGTGGAGGATGACCCGGCTCTGGTCCGCACGTTGGCCGACATCCTACGGTTCGCCGGTATGAAGGCTGACAAGGCGCTTGACGTCCCCGCGGCGTTCGGCAAGCTCAGACGGGGTCGCTACGACGTTGCCGTTGTGGACATGGTCTTGCCCGGACCCAGCGGGGTCGAGGTTATCCGGAAGCTCAAGGACTCATCGCCGGCTACTCGCATCATCGTCTGCACGGCCTTCTACGACGGTCAACTGCTGTTCGACGCGCGGGAGCTCGGTGTCGACCTCGTACTCCACAAGCCGGCAGATCCAGGGGTGCTCGTCGGGTCCATCAAGAAGCTGGCTGGTTCCAGCCGCGGGCGGTAGGTGCTGAGGTCCGTCGGGGTGGAACGCACCGAATCACTAGACCGGGGTACAGTTGTGTTGCGTGTGCAGGGGCGACTAGGCTATCAATACCAGTTCGCGGCTCGTAGTCTGAAGTAGCGTCCAGCAAGCTCTAAACCGAGAAGGCGTTCGTGTCACACTGCGGTACGTTCTCGCGACACAGCGGTTCATAGGGCTCGACCACTATATCGGATTCCGGCCTAATCGCAGGCCCACGCGGGAGACGCGGATTGGACCCGGGTCTCGGGCCACAAACTCCAAACCCCCAAACGGAAGACAGATTCTGGATTCCGAATCCTAGACAAGCAAGCCCACCAGGATTTGACAAACTCCAAACACGAAACCCCGAGGCGGGAGTTGACGGCTGCGTCGTTTGAAGGTAGAGTCTGGGGAACTGAGCAGCATCGCTTCGAGCTTCACGATCCTGGCTGGCGCTGAGGTCGCTGACCGGGACGATGTCCCCGCGTCGGTCCGACGGTTCCGTCTGCCTGACCGCGATACCAGGAACCGTGATAGCTTCAGCAGGAACTAATGCCCGAACGAGATATCAGAGTCCTGCTGGTCGAAGACGACCATGGGCTGCGGCAAACCCTGGCCGATATCCTCCGGGTCGCAGGCATGAACGTTAACACAGCGGCCGACTCGTCGGATGCGTTCCGCATGCTCACCCGTCGTCAGTACGACGTTGCTATCGTCGATCTGGTGCTGCTGCCCGGGCCCAGCGGTATCGACGTCATCCGGCAGTTCAAGTCAAGTTCACCTGCTACTCGTGTATTCGCCTGCACCGCCTACACCCGAGGCGAGCTGCTGGACGACGTACGGGCACTCGGCGTCGAGGAACTCATCTTCAAACCGGTAGACCCGGGGAGGCTCATCAAGCTCATCGAGCAGTCGGGCGCGCCCGCCCCTGATGAGAAGTCCCAGACTTCCAATCCTTGATCCCGAACTCCAGAGCACGGCCCGCGGGCATTGATCCTCAGTGCGTCCGTGCGGTAGCGCTAGAGTCGCGGAACCTGATGCAGCGGCTATGGACCAACCGTCTGTCAACCTGCTGGCTGAACACGAGCCAGCGCTTCGGAGTCTAACAGATAGATATGGCAGGACATGCAAGTTTTTTCAAAAGGAGGCCCAGATGAGACATTTCCGTTATCTGCTACCGATAGTGCTGTTTGCCGCGGCGTTTGTCCCAGCGGCTGGCTCGTGGCTGAACAATCCCGAGAACTCGTTCGAAGTCACGCTTGCCCCGGAGATGGGGACCTTCGGCGTCCTCGCTCATACCATCCAGTTCGGCAAGGATGCACGCGGAACGAAGTTCGACTACGTGGCCGAGGGCGGGCAGAATATCTTGTTTCCCTTCCGGCGGATGTCGGCCGAACTCCACCTGAAGCCCCGGCATACAATCGTACTCCTGTACCAGCCGATTGACATCAGAACTGAGGCCTATCTCGAGAACACGTTGATCGTTGACTCTACCATATTCCCGGCCGGAACCGCGATGGACCTGCGTTACGGCTTCGACTTCTACCGCGTCAGCTATCAGTATGACTTCTGGCCTGAGCCCGACCGGGAACTCGCGTTCGGGCTGTCGCTCCAGATCCGCGACGCCTCGATATCATTCGTTCCCAAGAACGGGGAGAACGCCCGCATATACCAGAACGTCGGGCCGGTGCCGATTGTGCGGTTCCGCGGGCGTCTGCCGGTGACAGGCAGCTCATGGGTCGGGACGGAAATCGACGGGTTCTACGCGCAGGGCAAAGGAGTGACCGGCAGCACCAACGTCGAGTCGAGCTTCCGCGGCGCGATTCTCGACGCGTCGCTCCGGTATGGCCTGAGCCTGAACGAGTCGGTCGACGGTTTCATCAACGCCCGCTACATCGGTGGCGGCGCGTCGGGCCAGCAGGAAGACCCGGAGAACCGCGGGGACGGGTACACCGACAACTGGCTTGGTACCGTCGCGCTCTCGGTCGGGATGTACATCAAGTAGACACGAATGAAGAACTGCGGGCAGGCGTCATCGCCTGCCCGCTTCGTTCCGACGGCCTGCTTCTCTACCGCCCTGGGGCCCGTCCCGGAAAACATGGGTCCGGCGGTAATCTGTGTAATCTGCGAAATCTGTGGATAGCCCTCTCCGGTCTTTGCGCTCTTGGCGGCCTTGGCGGTTTAGATCCGGTTTGCGGCCCTAGACCGCCTCGATGGTCGTCGGCGGCTTGGCCGTCACGTTGTAGGTCACGCTCACCACGC
>CAZVCQ010000316.1:0-4275 GCA_964626085.1 uncultured bacterium | reverse complement strand
GAAGAGAAGAAGAGCTAGAGAAGAGCGATGATTGAAGCATATGCCGTCGGACGTTTTCAGCCCGGCTCAGCCAAGAAACTGACGCTGGTTGCGGACCTGATTCGCGGCCGGGACGTACCGACCGCGCTGCGCACTCTCGCGTTCCTGGTGAAGCCTTCGAAAGCTCCGGTTATGAAGACGCTGCGCTCGGCGGTCGCCAATGCAATCACCAAGGCGGGCAAGGCGAAACTCAAGGAAGAGGATCTGGTAGTCACCGAAGTGCGAGTGGACCAGGGCCCGATCTTGAAGCCGCGGCGCTGGCAGCCCGGGCCGCGCGGCATGGCCACTCCGATTCGGAAACCCACGGTGCACGTCCGAGTCCGGGTCGCCACCAAAAAGGGAGTTAAAGTCTAGATGGGACAGAAGACCCACCCGATCGGTTTCCGGCTGGGGATCAGCAAGGACTGGAAGTCGTCCTGGTTCTCGAAGAAGGGCTACAGCGGCTACCTGCACGAGGATCTAAAGGTGCGGCGCTACATCGAGACGAAGCTGACCGATGCGATGGTTTCGGACGTCCTGATCAAGCGCGTGGCGAATCGGACTACGGTAACGGTATTCACCGCCCGACCGGGGATGGTGTTCGGTACGAGGCGGCAGGCGCTCGACGCCCTACGCGAGGAGCTGAAGACGCTGATCGGAAGGGACGTGCAGATCATGGTCGAGGTGGTGCGGGTGCCGGAACTCGAGTCGAAACTGGTTGCCCAGAACGTCGCCCGGCAACTCGAGCAGCGGGTTGCCCACCGCCGGGCAATGAAGCGGGCCGTGACACAGGCAATGCGTCTCGGCGCTCCCGGCATCAAGGTGATGGTAGCCGGTCGGCTCGGCGGCCATGAGATCGCCCGGACCGAATGGTATCGGGAGGGCCGCGTGCCGCTGCACACACTGAAAGCGGATATCGACTATGCGACCGATGTTGCCAAGACCATTGCCGGCACGGTTGGTGTGAAAGTGTGGATCTACAAGGGCGACGCGACGCTCGGGGAGAGGGTTTAGCCGATGTTGATGCCGAAGCGGGTGAAGTACCGCCGGGCGATGCGGGGCCGGATGAGCGGCAAGGCGACGCGCGCCAACCGGGTCGATTTCGGCGACCAGGGGTTGATGGCGCTTGAGCCCTGCTGGATAACCGCGCGCCAGATCGAGGCGGCGAGGATTTGCCTCTCCAAGTCCCTAAAGCGGACCGGCAAGATGTGGATCAGGATCTTCCCGGACAAGCCGGTGTCCAAGAAGGCGGCCGAGTCCCGAATGGGTAAGGGCAAAGGCACCCCGGAGTTCTGGGTCGCCGTGGTGAAGCCGGGCACGGTGATGTTTGAGCTCGGCGGTCTGACCCCGGCCGAATCGAACCACGCTTTGGGTCAGGCCGGCAGCAAGATGCCTTGCCGCACCCGGGTCGTAGTCCGCGGAGAGATGAACTATGAAGGCTTCTGAGCTGCGCGAGATGACGCAGGACGAGGTCTTGCGTAAGCTGGCCGAGTTGCGGGACGAGCAGTTCAAGCTGAGGCTGCGCCGGTCGGCGGAGGAGTTGACGAACCCGCTTCGATTGCGGTTGCTGCGGCGTGACGTTGCCCGGTGCCTGACCGTACTGCGCGCCAGGGCGATCGCTGACCAGGCCAAGCCCGGGGAGAAGAATGATGCGTGAGAATCGCCGGACCGTGGTCGGCAAGGTGGCGTCGGCCAAGATGCAGAAGACCGTTGTAGTTACGGTTCATCGGCTGGAGTTGCACCCGAAGTACAAGAAGTACATCCGCAAGCGGACCAAGCTCTATGCCCACGACGAGCGGGCCGAGTGCCGCGAGGGCGACCGCGTGCAACTGATTGAGACGAGGCCGATGTCGAGGCTGAAGCGGTGGCGGGTGGTGAAGAAACTATGATCCAGGATTTCAGCCGGCTGGTAGTGACCGACAATTCCGGGGCCCGGATGGCGATGGTCATCAGGGTGTATGGAGGGTCGCGGCGCAGGTTCGGCTGGCTCGGCGACACGGTCATGGTGACGGTCAAGGACGCACTGCCCAACGGCACGGTGAAAGCCGGCGAGAAGTCGAAGGCGATCGTGGTGCGTTGCCGTAAGGAGCACCGACGGCCGGACGGTACCTATGTCCGGTTTGACGACAACGCCTGCGTGCTGGTGGACGACAAGGGCGAGCCCAAAGGGACCCGCGTCTTCGGGCCCGTCGCGCGTGAGTTGCGTGAGCGGAAGTACACGAAGATAGTGTCGCTGGCCGCTGAGGTGGTTTGAGATGTACTTGCGCAAGGGTGATCTGGTAGAGGTTATCACCGGCGAAGAGCAGGGCCGGCGCGGCAAGATCCTGCGGCTGAAACTCGCCAAGGACAGTGGCCGCTACCGTGTCTTTGTCGAGGGCCTCAACCTAGCTAAGAAGCATCAGCGAGCCCGGGGTACGAGCAAGCCGGGTGGGATTGTTGACCTGCCCAACGCATTGGATGTGTCGAATGTCGCCCTCCTCTGTCCGAAGTGCGGCAAGCGGACCCGGGTCAGACGTGAGCCGCATGACGGCCGGCGCGTGCGCATCTGCCGCAAGTGCGACGAGATCATAGACGCATGACGCCCAGGTTGAAGCAGGATTACTTGAAGCGCGTCGTGCCGGCGCTGACTGTGCGCTTCGGCTACAAAAACCGGCACCAGGTTCCGCGGTTGCTGAAGGTCGTGGTCAATACGACGACCAAGGATGCGGTTGCCGACGTCAAGGTGCTGGACTTGATCAGCGAGGACATCGGCACGATTACCGGACAACGGCCCTGCCGCACCGTGGCAAAACGTGCCCTCTCGACTTACAAGATCCGTGAGGGATTGCCGCTCGGCGTGAAAGTGACACTTCGCGGCGACCGGATGTTCGAGTTCATTGATCGGCTGTTCAACTTCGCCTCACCCCGGATCCGTGACTTCCATGGGTTCAAACCGGACTCATTCGACGGGCGAGGAGGGTACAGCATGGGGCTGCAGGAACAGGCGATATTTCCGGAACTGGAAGTGTCGAAAGTGAAGAAGATATTTGGCATGAATATTACTTTCCATACGTCCGCCAAGCACGATGACGAAGCACGGGCATTGCTCGCCGAGTTGGGGTTGCCGTTCGCCAAGGGCAAATAGCGATGGCGCGAAGGTGCTGGATCGTCAAGTCGCAGCAGGAGCCCAAGTTCAAGGTGCGCAAGCACAACCGTTGCATGCGTTGTTTCCGTTCGCGTGCCGTATACCGGGAGTTCATGCTCTGCCGACTCTGCTTCCGCGACCTGGCGTTGCGTGGCGAGATTCCGGGTGTGCGCAAGGCAACCTGGTGAGGAGGAGTATTGGATCCCTTTGCTGATTTCCTGACCCGCATCCGCAACGGATTCCGCAACCGGCAGAAGGAAGTCTCCGCGCCCTACGCGCGTATGAAGTACGAGTTGGCGCGGGTACTGCTGGAAGAGGGATTCATCAGCAACTTCCAGGTTGAAGGCGAAGGCCTCGGCAAGCGCATCATCATCAGTCTGAAGTACGACGAGGACGGCGCCTCGGTGATCCGCGGTATAGAGCGGCTCTCCCGGCAGAGCCGCCGAATTCACGTCGGGACGGACGACATACCGAAGATCATCGGCGGTCTGGGCGTGGCAGTGCTGACGACGTCGCGCGGAGTGATGACCGACCGCGACGCGCGCCGCAAGCGCGTCGGCGGCGAACCGCTCTGCAAGGTCTGGTAACCATGGCCAAATCATACCGACCCCTGGCAGTCCCAGCCGGTGTGGACGTGAAGGTCCAGCCCGGCCAGGTGACCGTCAAAGGCAAGCTTGGCATACTCACGGTGCCGGTGCTTCCCGGTCTGACCGTGAAGGTTGCGGATGGCCAGGTGGCAGTGAAGTCCGGACCCACGGCCGCGCGCGTTCACGTCGGTTCGCTGCGGGCACACCTCGGTAACGCCTTCTTCGGAGTGACACAGGGCTACCGGAAGGTGCTGGAGCTGCGCGGCATGGGGTACAAAGCACAGAAGACCAAGGAAGGTGTTCAGGTCAGCTGCGGCTTCTCCCATACGGTTGACTTCACCGCTCCGGCCGGGATAACCATGGAAGTCAACCAAGTGCCTGACCCGGAGGACACCAAGCTGCAGATGTTCGAGATATCCGTGCGCGGGTCCGACCGTCATGCGGTCGGCCAGCTTGCCGCCGTCATCCAGGGCACCAAGCCGCCCGACGTGTACCGGGGTAAGGGCATCAGATACAAGGGGCAGCACGTGCGCAGGAAGCAAGGCA
>CAZVCQ010000315.1:0-4276 GCA_964626085.1 uncultured bacterium | reverse complement strand
CGACCTACGATTGTACTGCATGGATCCAGTATGACATATAAGGGTGACATGAGTGTGGTTCCTCAACAGCTCCACTTTCACCGGATTTTATCCGCCCATTTGACACGCCCATCCGCCTTCGGCGGCAGTGACCAGTCCCCGGTCTGCCGTCGGTTGTAGCCTAGTCCGCGCGTGCACCCTTAGCCCATTGGGGTGCTCTGCGTCCGCGCAGGTGCTGCCTGACTGCTCAATCGGACCAAGCCCGCGAGTTTGACAAGGCCCGAGTCCTTTCTACCATATGGGTGATGGGGAACGATAGTCTGCGTCAGCCGTGCGGCTTGGCGACGGAAACGCCAGCCCCGGGTGAAACCCGCTTCCCGGCTCTTGCGGCGAGATCAGTCCGGGTCGCCCTGCTGGTAGTTGCCGGGCTGTACGTCCTGGCCTACCTGTTCGTGGTCTGCAAGAGGATTGGCTATCCCTTCGAATTGGAGTGGATGGAGGGGGCGTCGGTAGACCAGGTGGCAAGGGTCATCTCCGGTCAGAAGCTGTACGTCAGTCCCTCGTTGGAGTTCGTGCCCCTGATATACGGTCCGCTCTATTTCTACGTATCGGCGATCGTGGCGGGAATCACCGGCATCGGGTTCCTGCCGCTCAGGCTGGTCTCACTTCTCTCCTCGCTGGTCTCTTTCCTGATGATCTATCTGATGGTCAAGCGTGAGACCGGTAGCAGTTTCCTGGGTGCTCTGTCGGCCTCGCTCTTTGCGGCCACGTTCCGCATCAGCGGCGCCTGGTTTGACATCGCCCGAGTGGACGCGCTGTTTCTCGCCCTTCTGCTGACCGCGTTCTATCTGGTCAGGTTCAAGGAGTCGCTGGCGTACCAGATCCTCGCGGGCGTGCTTGTTTCGCTTTCGTTCCTGACAAAACAGGTAGCCTTGTTGATCGTTCTACCGGCGATGCTCTACTCAGTGCTTGCCGGCGGCCGCCGCTCGGCTTTCTTCGTGCTGAGCGCGGTGGCAACAGCAGTCGGCAGCACACTTCTGCTCAACCGGGTTCACGCCGGCTGGTTCAACTACTACATGTTCGTGCTGCCAAGCCAGCACCCGATTGTGAAGACCGCTTGGGCTTCGTTCTGGACAAGGGACATGGCCTCGTTGATGCTCTTCGCCTTCATTCTCTCCGCGGTCTACTTCGTCTGGACCAGGGACAAGACCAGCCGGCGGCCCCGTTTCTTCTATGGCGCAATGGCCGCCGGCATGTTGGCCGGAGCATGGTTCTCGCGGCTGCACTATGGCGGCTACGACAATGTCCTGATTCCAGCCTATGCCGCAATGTCCATCCTGTTTGGACTGGGAGCGGGCGCCGCCCTTGCGCTTGTGCAGAAGATGCATGCAGGCATGCCCAGGCGGGGAATCGCCGAAACGGGCATCTGTCTGGTTTGTATTGCGCAGTTCCTCTTGCTGAGGTACAACCCGCTCCGGCAGATACCATCGCGGGAGGACCTGGAGGCGGGGAGGGATCTTGTCTCCGCGATGGCGCAAATCAGGGGCGACGTCCTCCTTGCTCAACACGGCTACTTGCCAGCACTGGCCGGCAAGAAGTGCTTCGCCCATCAGATGGCGATCTTTGACATTGTGAAGGCCAAGCCGAGCCCGACAGCAGCCAGGCTCGTAGCCGAAATCCGCCAGGCCATACGTCAAAGGAGATTCGCGGCGATCATTCTCGACGGGCCCTACGTGCTTCAGGAGGAAGTCGACAACTGCTATTCTCCGGAACGCCCGGTCTTCCAGAGCCGGACGGTCTTCTGGACGGTTGCCGGCATGCGGACCAGACCGGAGGTTATATTCGTCCCCAAGCCGACAGAGGTAGCCGGCAGCCAAGCCTCTGACCCGGACAGGTCGCCGCAGTAGGCGAAAGGCACGCTTCGTAGCGTCACTCCGCTCGATTCCGGGGACCCAGAGCTTGTGCGAATACTCGGCTCTGTCGGCTGCCGGTCGGCAGTCTGGCGGCCTCGACCAGCGGTTGTTGGCCCGTAGTACGGTTGGTTGTTGCTGGAGTGGTTGTTGCGGGTCCGTACGTCCGGCCCGCCGATGCGAGGTTCCGGATTGTGGACTGGCCGCCCGTGCGCTACTTGACACGCAGACGGGTTGGGATAGAACTTCAGGTGATGGACGACACCGTCCCGGCACATGACCGGAAGGCAGGCAAGTGCCCAGGCAGAAATGGACTCGGGGTGCCGAGCCGAAACGACTTGCTCACCGAACTTCACGAATGTCTGCTCCAGGCAGGCCCGGTTCGGCTCGGATACACGCGCAGGGCGTACCAGATGATTCCCAGGATGGACAGACCACAGATCCTCGATGTGGGTTGCGGAGAGGGCGGCCCGACACTGGAGCTGGCGAGGCTGAGCGACGGGGAGGTCGTCGGTGTGGATATCCACCAACCGTCGCTGGCGCGGCTCCAGCGGCGAATCGACGATGCCGGGCTGTCGAACCGCGTCCGGGTTGTGAGGTGCTCAATGCAGGAAATGGACTTCCCCGGCGAACCGTTCGACATCATCTGGTCAGAGGGTTCCATCCATGTCGTCGGTTTCGAGAAGGCACTTGGCCAGTGGAGCAGATTCGTGAAGCCGGCGGGATTCGTGGTTGTGCACGACGGAACCCGGCCGCAAGGCAAGCTCCCGCAGGAACTGCGTGAGCGTTGGCAGGGGGCTTATCAGAACATCAAGACGCCACGCGAGTATATCGACTCAGTCGCGACGCAGGGCTTCGTTCTGATCGGGCATTTCCGGGTGCCGGGAGACGTATGGTGGAACGAGTACTTCGTCCCGCTGGGAGAGCGCATTCGGACGCTTCGCAAGAAGTACGCGGGCAGTCCCGAGGCCTGCGCAGTCCTTGATCAGGAAGAGGTCGAGATTGACTTGTTCAGGAGATACCCGGACTGGTATGGTTCTGCTTTCTTCGGTATGCAGAAGCACCAGGCTCGGAATGATCGGTGACACCCATTGCCGTCTGAGCTCTGTCAATAGTCATCGGCGCAGGCGAGGCGATAGAGTCACGTCCTAAATCACAGCGTTCGCGGAAGGCAGGATGGCCACACTCGACACGCGCGGAATCCCGAGGACGCAGTGAGTAGTTCCTGACGTGCGGCCGCCCGTTTGACATACCTCCCCGCGAGTTCTAGAATCCAGCCATGCCCGAGCCGAACACGCCCTTGAAGGATGAGACAGGAGAGCGAAGCCCGATACCGACTGGCCTCCGGCATTTGCGGCCCCAAGGAAAAGGCGACCGTTGAGGAATGGTTGTTGTCCAAGGGAAGCGAAAGGGCCATGCAAGGCAGTGGAATCAATTCAGAATCGCGAGGAGCGCGAGACTTGCTGCACTTGTCAGGGCAACGGCAGCTGTCCTCGCAAGGATAAGGAGGTGAGAGGTGTTTCTTCTCGATGACCAGATGATCACGGAGTACATGAGACAAGGTCACCTGAACATAACGGATTTTGAGCAAACCATGCTGCATCCCGCGTACTACTATTTTCGCTTGGGCAAGTGGGTAAAGATATTCGATGAGCAGCGCCATGACTACCGCCCGGAAGTGATCGGCGAACCGGGCAGCGAAGTCCTGAGCATCCCGGCGCACGGCTACGCTCTGATCCAGACTTTTGAGCGCTTCAAGTTGTCGGGTAGGGTGTTGGGTCTCTTCGGCCAACTATCCGCACTCCCGAGGAAAGGACTTCGTCTGAATCATTCACCGACCATCGACCCACGATTCGACGGCTACTTGGAGATGGGCCTTGAGAATCTCCTCGACCGACCCGCGCAGGTGGAGTATTGCGAACGTATCGGAAAGGTAGTGTTCTTTGACGTCTCAGATACATATCCGGTTGGTGACATCAAAGGCACTCTGAGCGAAGAGGATTTCAGACGTCGCGGGAAACTCAGAGGAGCGGAGCCGCTTGTGTAGGGGGACAAACCGGGCCACTATGTACATTTCGGAGCGATGTCAAAGTCCGGCATGACAGGACGGTCGAGCGGAAGAACGGACACGACTTCTGAAGAAAGATCACTGTGAAGAGAGGGAAGATAGTCGTCTCGAAGGACGGTCCGTATCTTGTATCCGGCGGCTTGCCACTAGGCAAAGAGATCGCAGAAGTCGGCGAGGAGGGAGAACCGGAGCGGTGGGTCAAAGGCCGGCAGTATCCTGCTCAGGAGAAGTATGCCCTGTGCCGCTGCGGGCAGTCAAAGAACCAGCCGTATTGCGACGGCGCGCACAACAAGCTGTAAACCGGGAATCGGAAGAAACC
>CAZVCQ010000314.1:0-4292 GCA_964626085.1 uncultured bacterium | reverse complement strand
TTCATTCTGATTTCGTGTCTTCGTGGCCATCTATTTCGGATTCGAGGCTGCCGCGTCGGCTTGACTTCGCCCCTTCCCAGAATATCCTTGACCACAGTGGGAGCTTCATCTCCTTCAACGGTGGTAGACCTTTTCGAGCGGAAAACCGGGACTGTACCGGATCGCGGCCGTATCCCCACGGCCGGGGACTGTCCCGAGCTTTCCGCACGCCGAGCAGGGGGACCGAACTTGCTCACCCTCGAACTTGCCATCAACGACAAGCCGCTCAAAGAGATAATCGGCAGCCTCTACTACCCGGACAGCCGGCACGAACTCTCGGTCCTACAGGCAGGATGCCTCTGAAACTCACAGGAAGGTGGTGGCTTCCCGGCAAGGACCACGAGAAGCGGGACGCGACGCTAGGCCACGAACAGGAGCAATTCGTCAGGTTGACCATGGCCCAGCCAGGCTTAGGTGGCGAGTTTCGTCCGAAGCTCATCGTCGGCGAATTGAGCGACGGACGTCCAGTGACCATTTATCGCGCGCGAATGCTAGACGCGACCGGCAGCCAAGTCGCATATGGTGGGGAGGCAACGCTTATCGGAATCCGTGCGACTAGTGACAAGGACCTGCGATTCCGTGTGATGTCGGTGTCGTATCCACAGCTTGACAGTTGGCTAGGGATGACGTTCGTGAACTCGAATGCAGCGACACCGTTCGATGCAGGTGGGTTCCGCGCAACATTTGTGCAACACGCACCAAGCGGACTTGCCAAGGGGACGAAGCCGCCCGCCAAAAGAGGCTGGTTCCTGAGACTGAGTACCGGGACCCCTCAGCCGTTCTCGGAGCTGCGGGACGCGCTGCTGCGCAGAGTGACCGCCTTTATGACGCTTGCGCGCAAAGGCGCCATCACGCCTTGCGAGCTTCGCTTGGGGCGAGCGGAATCGGACGACCCCGGGGACATCATCGTTGTCACACCTGCAATAGGTGTCCAGTGCCCTCAACGTAGTCCGCTGCTGTGGTGCCGGAACGCTGACGGTCGAGTTGGGATCTACTTGGACAGATGGCTGCTGAACGGCCCTCGATTTGACGATATCTACGACTTGTACGTGTCCGCGGTGCGGACCCCGGGCATGCCGTCGCGGGCGTGGTTCGTGACGTTGATGCAGGCACTCGAGGGTTATCTTCGAGTCTCCCAGGGCGAGACCGCGAGCTACCTAGACGCCGCGGCGCGTGAGAAGCTGAGCAAGCGAATGCTCGAGGTCGCGCGAGAGCCGTCCATGAATCTACCAAGAGCCTACGTCCGCGATGCTCTGCCGCCCAAGCTGAGACACATCGCCGAATGGAGTTTGTCGAGGAGGCTTAGGAGACACGGAGCCTCATTGCGAGCTGCCCTAAAGAAACCTGCCGTTGGCAGCTTCGTGATGCTGTCACAGTTGCGCGTGCCCTACCAGCGCATGGTGGAGGTCCGCAATCTCCTGACTCACACAGATGAACCCCACCCAAACCGACACATCATGGGATGGGAGGAACCGCGGGTCCTCGGCCGGTTCGCAAAGCTGCTACTGGAAGCGTCGCTACTGAGGGACTTGGGTATGCGTGACGACGAGGTGGCGGAAGCGATATACCTGCATTATCAACGTCACGGGTCGCTGCAGGCCTGGTGGGACAACATCGAACGTGCCCGCTGAGCTTTCTCTGGGGTCAGGATACAGAACGGTCGATGACCCACCGCATGTCTGGCGCCGCGTTGGCAATTTGACATGTCCGCCCGCGAATCTAGAATCCGGCCGTGGCCTTATCTGAAGCATGCCGTGACCTGTAAACCGAAGGAGGTGCACAACCATGAAGAAAGCATTCACCATCGCGCTTACTCTGCTGGCGCTACTTTCCTGTGACCTTTGGAAGGAAAAGGGACATTCTGGCCTGTTCCTGATAAGAGTGGGCAGCAAGTTTGGCTATATCGACAAGACCGGGAAGATCGCTATTGACCCGCAGTTCGATGACGCCAAGGACTTCGCAGAAGGGCTGGCACCTGTCGCGCTTGGTACGTCCCAACAGAGTTGGGGATTCATAGACGAGACGGGTGCGTACACCATCAATCCGCAATACGAGGAGGCTGGACCCTTCTCTGAAGGACTGGCGATGGTAGGAGGACATTTCGGCGAGCACTGGCTCTGTGGCTACATCAATACTGCCGGAAAGAAGGTGGTCGAAAACCAGTTCAGGATCGCTGGCGTCTTCTCTGAGGGACTGGCGGCAGTCTACGCTGTCAACGGGAAGGCTGGCTACGTCGACAAGACCGGGAAACTAGTCATCAACCCCCAGTTCGACGATGCCCTCGACTTCACTGACGGGCTGGCACTCTTCTACGACGCTGACAGCGGATGGGGCTACATCGACAAGACCGGCAAACCAGGCATCGCACAGCGCTTCGTCAGTGCCCACAGTTTCGCCGAAGGGCTGGCGGCGGTCTGCATAGGCGGTGAGTGGGGCTACATCGACAAGACCGGCAAGCTGGTCATCAACCCCCAGTTCGCCGACGCAGGTGATTTCTCCGATGGGCTGGCAGCCATCAAGGCCCGAATCGGGCAGGATCGACTGTGCGGCTACATAGACGCTGCCGGAAGGACGGTAATCAACCCGCAATACGGTAGTGCGCAAGAGTTCTCCGACGAATTGGCGGCGGTGTGCGTTGGCGGTCGGTGGGGCTACATCGACAAGACCGGCAAGTCGGTCATCAATCCGCAGTTCGCTCAAGCCTATCAGTTCTCGGAGGGCCTTGCTTGGGTATCAGACACCAACCGATGGGGCTACATCGACCGAACCGGGACGTACGTCTGGGCAGAGAGTCTCGGGGACACGATTCCTCGCGGTGGTCCGTGAGGGCGCTTTCTATGTTCCAAGCGATGCCAAGGCGCGGTATGACAAGATGCTCGGGCTCAAGAGTACGAGCTGAAGATGGACAAGGACAGTGAAAGACAACCAGATATCAGTAATTGACGCCGCCGCCAGACTTGGGATGAGCAAGCAGACCCTCTTCAAGCTGATCGGGCGATTGGGCATAGGCACTTACAAGGCGAAGAGCTCGGCCAACAAAGGTCAAGCCATTGCCTACATCTCCAACGAGGACTTTGACTTGCTGGCCGCTCAAACGGTCCGGGGCAAGGCTCGTGATGCCGGACAGCCCGATTCTAAGCAAGGGGAACGCGGCGTATTCTACTTGATAGAATTGGAGCCTGGCCACGATCCGGGGAGATACAAAGTCGGTTTCGCTTCCAACATGGACGAGAGGCTCAGGCAGCATCATTGTTCGGCGCCATTCGCCTCCATCGTCGCGACCTGGCCGTGCCAAGCGCTCTGGGAGAAGACTGCGATAGACTGCGTCACACAAGGATGCGTGAAACTCCATACCGAGGTCTTCCGGACTAGCGACATCGCTGCAGTCAGGACAAGGTGCAACCAGTTCTTCTCGCTGATGCCAAGTCCGAACAAGACGCGGTAATTCGGGGGACATAGTAAGTGATTATTGACACGGCTGAGAATCGTGGAGAGCCATCGCCGCTACGCGGCGAGTTTCCAGTGACCAGTTTGCAGTTTCCAGTGATAGACTTCTCAAATACCTGCGAGGCTCTTCGGAGCGGCAAGCCGTGAGCTGTAAGCCGAGGGCGGACCGACAGTCATCCGTTCCGATGACGGCGGCAAGGCGCGGGCGGGCGCGCTAGTCTGACTTTGGCCGGCTGCGTTTCTTCAGCTCGGCCTCGAAGCCGCGGTCGGTCGGGCGGTAATACTTGCGTCCCTTGAGCGAAGGTGGCAGATGTTCCTGCTCGACCTTCGCGTTCTTGAAGTCGTGTGCGTACTTGTACCCCTTGCCGTAGCCCAAACCCTTCATCAGGCCGGTGGGCGCATTGCGGAGATGGAGCGGGACCGGCTCGGTCGCGCTCTTGAGCGCGTCGTCTTTGGCTTCACCGTAGGCGACGTAGAGCGCGTTGGACTTGGGTGCGAGCGCGAGATAGACGACACACTGGGCCAGCGCGGTGTTGCCTTCTGGCATGCCGACGAAGTGGACCGCGTCCTTGGCCGCGTTGGCGATGAGCAGGGCGTTGGGCTGGGCAAGGCCCACGTCTTCCGACGCGAAGCGGACGAGCCGGCGGGCGACATACAGCGGGTCTTCGCCGGCCTCGAGCATCCGAGCCAGCCAGTATAGTGCCCCGTCCGGGTCAGAGTCGCGCAGGGACTTGTGCAGGGCGGAAATCAGGTTGAAGTGTTCTTCTCCTGACTTGTCGTAGAGCAGGAACTTGCGCTGGACCACG
>CAZVCQ010000313.1:0-4315 GCA_964626085.1 uncultured bacterium | reverse complement strand
CGTACCTGGTCAACCCGCGCACCAAGCTCATCATCATCAACTCGCCCCAGAACCCGACCGGCGGCGTGCTGACGCGGGAAGACCTGCGCCTCATCGCCGAGACCGCGCTCGAACACGACGTCTGGATTCTCGCGGACGAGATCTACTCCGAAATCCTGTACGACGAGAAGTTCGAGAGCATCAGTCGGTTCCCGGAGATTCACCAGCGTCTGATTATCCTCGACGGGTTCTCGAAGACCTACGCGATGACCGGCTGGCGTATCGGCTACGGCATCATGCCTCCGCAGATGGCGGACAAGCTCGCCCGTATCCAGACCAACACCAATTCGTGCACTTCGACCTTCAGCCAGCGCGCCTGCCTCGACGCCCTGACCGGCCCGCGCACGGAAATCGACGGGATGCTAGCCGAGTTCAAGAAGCGCCGCGACTTCATCGTGAAGGGTCTGGCTGAGATACCGGGGTTCCGCTGCAAGTTGCCGCTCGGCGCGTTCTACGCGTTCCCGAACGTCGAAGGGACCGGCATCGACTCCGAAGTCCTGGCACACCGGCTGCTCGAAGAGAAGGGCGTGGCCTGCCTTGCCGGCACCTGCTTCGGCAAGTACGGCAACGGCTTCCTGCGGTTCAGCTACGCCAACTCAATCGAGAACATCGGCAAGGCGCTCGAGCGGATCAAAGAGCTGGTCAGCAAGAAGTAGCGGCCGATGGCCGCCGGTCGCGAGTCGCCAGTCGCCATCCGCCGATGGCTGGTTCGGCTGGGTCATCTCTGCTTCAACGACTTCCTGCTCCTGTCTCCAGCGACCCTGGACTCCGGAGGAAAATGGGGACTGTCCCGCGAGTCATCGAGCTCCGAGGGACTGTCCCCATTTTCCCCCGACCTGACCTCTGACTGGTCCCTCGCCCTCAACAACGCGCCCCACGTCGAGATCCACTTTCGACCCTTAGACTGCAAATTGCAAACTGCAAACTGCAAACTCGAGGATGGGCCGCCAGCACTTGCTGACATTCTGAAGGCGCAGCGGCACCTCGTTGCCCACTTCGCCCTCGACCTCCTCAAGGCCAAGGCGCCGCCTTTGTACGACGCGCTGCCCTGGCACGACTGGGACTTCTCGATTGTGGCGAGGCGGTTCAAGCTCTGGCAGACACGGTTCCTGCTTGCCGGCGACGGTACGACGGTCGCGATGTGCCGCTGCCGCAAGACTGCCGGTGTCTACGTCGTCGAACCTGACGAGTCCATCGCCCGCTACACTGAGCGCAAAGCCGAACTCGAAAAGGTCCGCCGCTTCCGCCTTCTCCGCTCCCCAATGTTCTCCCCTAGCCCCCAATCCCCAGTCCCTATCCCCCTGCCTGACAACTCCGTCGACCTGGCCGTGATTGGCTCGTCGCCTGGACTGCAAACTGCAAACTGCAAACTGGTCACTCGCGAGATGCTGCGCGTCTCGCGTCACGCCCTGCTTGTCGAGAACAACCCGCTTGTCCCGCCGCTTGCCGAACCGCCGCTGCGTGACGCCGGGTTTCGGCCTGAATCGGTCGAAGTGCGCGGGCTCAACGCACGACGCTGCTGGTGGAAGCAGGACTGAGAACGATGCCAGAAGGTAGGAGAGGGCCACCAGCCAGCCTCACTCGGCTGGCCAGTAGGATCAACCTGCGCGACGTCTCTCTGGTTCCGCTGCTCGTCTCAAATGCCCTCGCAATCTGGTGGACCGTACACAACCATCTCAGCCTGCAGACCGTGATGATGATCTACTGGAGCCAGAGCGTCGCCATCGGCGCGGTGAACGTGTTGAGGATTCTGGCGCTCCGAGACTACTCGACCGACAACCTGTCGCCGGGCGGGCGGTTGTCGCCGCCGGCCGGCACGAAGCTGAGGGCCGCTGGCTTCTTCATGCTCCACTACGGGTTCTTCCATGTCGTCTATCTCGTGTTCATCCTCGCCGCGATGACCCGCGGTCACCCCGGCGTGAACATGCAGTTCGTGCTCTACGGAGCCGGCCTGTTCGCCGGAACCGACCTCTTTGCGCTGGTCCTCCGCTGGAACGAGGAGACCCACGGCCGGAAACTCGGCCAAGTCGTGCTGGCCCCCTACTTGCGGATTGTGCCGATGCACCTCGCCATCATCTTGGGTGGATTTGTCAATTACCACCCGGGTTTAACCCTGGGGCTGTTTCAGGGCCTGAAGACTTTGGCCGACGTGCTCGCTCATCTTGTCCATAACCGCCGCCCCACCCGCAGTTGACGGTAACGACACCGGGCCCATAATCATCCCGTGCGTTCATTCGACCCGGACAAGTACGAACCCGACGTTGACCCGGACTTCGACGGCAGGGCGGACACGGTTTCCGCGTTCCGGGAGCAACTGCGGCGCGAGTACGAAGGCCTACCGTTTGAGAAGGTGATGCCGGGCGATGTTGTAGAGAACGACTACGGTTCCTGCTACCGCCTGACCGAGACGACCCGGGGAGCCCTGCGCCGCGGCGACGCCGAACAGGCCCGCCAGAGTCTTCTCGGCTCGGTCGAGCTGGTTCGCGGTATCCGTAGCCGGACGCGTACGCGGTTGGAAGAGCAGGGCTTCAAGACGCTTGCTGACCTCGAAGACCATCCCCGGTTCTGCGGCGAGTCGAAGCGCATCCGCGAGTTGCTCGAAGCCGGCAGCACCGAGGAACTGACCGAAGTCATCGGCTCCCGTCTCTCCAAGTCTCATCCCTCAGTCCTCGGGCTCTCCGGGCTGCACGAGGATTCCGACTTCCTCTTCCTTGACCTAGAAACGATGGGCCTGTTTGCCGGCCAGCCACTTGTCGTGGCCGGTATCGCCCGGCTTGGCTCGGACAACACCATTGTCGTGGACCAGTACGTTGTCCGCGACTTCCCCGACGAACTGGCGCTGCTCGCCGAGGTGAATCGGCAGGTCGCGGCGCACCGGGTGCTCGTCACCTACAATGGCAAGTCATTCGACCTGCCGTTCCTCATCGGTCGTTCCGCCTACTACGGCATCAAGCTCAAGTCCCCCAAAGTACACTTCGACCTTCTCCACTTCTGCCGCCGGGCCTGGGGAAAACAGGGACTGTCCCGCGCTGAGTCTGACGCAAGCGCTCCGGGGGACTGTCCCTCGTTTTCCCGGAGGATGGCCCCGCTTTCGTCAGTCTCTCTCCGTTCGATTGAGCAGAGCATTCTCGGCCTCAGCCGTGAGACCGACCTGCCCGGCGAACTCGTGCCTGAGTTCTACTACGAATACCTCCGCACCGGCAACGCCGGGTTCCTGAAGCCGATAGTCGACCATAACCGGCAGGACGTGGAGAGCCTGGTGAACGTCTTCTCGTCGCTGGTGGAACTCTGGGCGAACCGAGGCTGAGGAAAGCACCAAGTCCCAAACCCCAATGACCATTCAAAGAGGAAATGACCAATCTCCAATGACGAAGTCTGACCGGCTTTGGTCATTCATTCATTGGTGCTTGATTGGTCATTGGCGCTTGGTCATTGGTCATTCCCGCCGCTAGCCATGGCGGACATCCTCCGCGTGCTCGATAACCTTCGGCGGGCGCGCTGGTACTCGGGTCAGATAGCAGACATCGAGCCGCTGCCGTCGCGCGCGCCGGCCTACGCCGAGCCGGACCCGCCGCTGCCCAAGCCGCTCGCAAGTCTGGTTGAACAACTCGGCATACCAAGGCTATACAGCCATCAGGTCGAGCTACTCAGGTACGCCCGCGAAGGCCGGAACGTCATCATCACCACCGCGACCGCATCCGGCAAGACCCTCGCCTTCAATCTACCGGTGTTTGAGACGATGCTCGAGTCTGGTCCCGCGACCGCGCTCTATCTCTACCCGATGAAAGCCGTGACCCAGGATCAGCTCAAGGTGATGAAGAGCTTTGAGCGTGGACTTGGGCTTGAGCTGAACCCGGCAGTCTACGATGGCGACACGCCCGCGGACAAGCGGCCCCGCATCCGCCAGCGCTCCCGCGTTGTGCTCTCGAACCCGTACGAGCTGCACCAGATTCTACCCTACCACTACCAGTGGCAGCAGTTCTATCGCAACCTCCGCTACTGCATCATCGACGAGGCGCATACCTATCGCGGGGTCTTCGGCTCAAACGTAGCGCAGCTCATCCGCCGGCTCCGCCGGATCTGTGCCTACCACGGGTCTGACCCGCAGTTCTTTCTCGCGTCGGCCTCGATTGCCAACCCCCAAGAGCTGGCCGAGAAGCTGACCGGCAACGAGTTCGTCCACGTCGGCAGTGACGGCGCGCCGCGCGGCCGGACGTGGCTCGTTTTCTGGAACCCGCTGGCGACGGGACATGACCGAAATGTCCGACATTTCGGA
>CAZVCQ010000312.1:0-4317 GCA_964626085.1 uncultured bacterium | reverse complement strand
CGTGTCGTTGGTCGCGCCGTCGATTACCGTCACACTGGCGGCTCCAAGGTTCGCGACGTAGATCTTGTTCGTGACCGCGTTCACTGCCAGCGCAGTGGGGCCCGAGATTCCGTTCAAAAGGACTATGGAGTTGGTCGCGCCGTCGATCACCGTCACACTCCCGCCGTCGAGGTTGGCGACGTAGATCTTGTTGGTGACCGGGTTTACCGCCAGCGCGCGGGGGTTTCCGTCGGTGCTCACCTGAGAGGTGAGGCCGGTCGAACCGTCAATTACCGTTACACACGGGACGTTCTGGCAGGCCACGTAGATCTTGTTGGTAGCCGGGTTCACCGCCACCGCATCCGGCGCGCGGCCTGTCGCCACGGTGGTCGTAACCCAGTCGGCCTGTGCTATTGACGCGGCCAGCACGCACGCGATCAGGAACAGAACGGACTTATTCATCGTATTCTCCTGCTCTTTTGCGAACACTCTTGCGCTCGATCCTTTGATCCCTTTGTCCCTTTGGCTTCGAAACAGCTGAGCGTACTCCTGCCCCTCGTAGTCTGGCGCCTGACAGAACCCGGACTCAACTGCGGGTTTCGGCGCGACAAGGGCGGCTTCCTCCGGATGCCGGTTGCGGACATTCGGCAGAATCGAGCGCCTCCGGTGCTCGATGCCTCCGATCCTCTGCCCCTGGGGCTGACCGGATAGGGACTTACAGACCGCGCTCCTTCTGGCCATCCCCTATGGTTCATAACATTTACGCTCCAAACACATCGCTGTCAAGTTCTGCGCTGTTCAGTTCTACGCTGTTCAGTTCTGCACTGTTCAGATCACAAGGAATCTCACTCCGTCTGAAGTCGTGGCCACAGCGAATTGCCAATCCCGATGGCGCGTCGAGACGGCGATGCCCGCGTGCCGTCAAAGGCCACTACCGGGTTGTATTGACCACGCCTCGCCCAATATGTGTGACGCGAGTGTCAGTCAGGAACTCGCCGTCCTCGAAACCTGCCAGAGCGGCGGACGCCGCGTGGTCCTCGCGGTGACAGGCGACGTTCAGCGACGGCACGGCCCAAGCTGTCTCATCGTTTTCTTTCAGGCAAAGGGTCTACCGGCTTCGGTTTCCTTCGCCGCATGGTAATGAGGACGAGCACAACCGGGAGAGAAATCAAGGAGACCAGCAGGGTGGCGACCCTCAGCCCGCCGAGGCGAGCCTTCACGCGCAGGACATGAGGCCCGGCCGGACAACGGACATACGTGAAGTGGTCTGCGGTCTCAAAGAACCGAACCGGCTTCCCATCCAGCAGCACCTCGAGTTCGGGGTAGTAGCTGACCGCCACGCGCAGGAAGCAGTCGACGTTGACTCTGAATCCGGTAACGACATTCTCGTGCCGAATCCTCGTGCTGTCGATTTCAAGCGCGGGCAGGCCGGGTAGTGATTCGGGGTCAGTGCCGGCCAGGGCCGGTATGAAGTTGAGGGAGTGATTCGTCTCGTCCAGCTGCAGGACATCAAGCAACCGTCGCCAGTTCTTCGCCACGATGAAGCTATGGTCCGCAACGAGCGTGTCAGGGGCCATTGGCACGACCCTGTTCGCGGCCAGAACCAGGCCCTGACGGGTCCGGCCCAAGGCCAGCGGCGGGTCACGCCGGGCCGCAACAAACTCAGCATCCCAGTCCATCCCGTCCTTGACCAGCAGGGCAAAGGGCCCGGTATCGGTCCCCGTGGTGCTGATCGGGGTCGGTAGAGTCATGAAGTAGTTCGCACCCATCAGGGCGAGGGCCTTGTGGGTGTTGTCGGAAATCGTCTTCACGGTCGTATCCCGGATGTCTCTGGTTATGTAGTCGACCCAGGGATAGACGTGGAGCATCGTGCGTGGCGCGTACTGGTGATAGGGCAGGCCCAGGGGAGTAGGCAGTCTTCCGTAGATGAGCCCGACCGCGGGCAGCCAGAGCGTGCGCGCCACGTCGTCGATTTTCGGTTCCGTTATGTCCAGGTCGAGGAGTCGGGCGTGTGGTTCGTTGGTGACAATCCGGTAGATTTCCCCGCGCACGGCAAGGAGATTGCCGCGGTCAGCGTAGGCAAAGCCACTCAAGTGGAGCAGGCAGTCGAGCATCACCAGTCCGGCGATTACCCCAAAGACCACGTCGGACCTGACCCGTCGACGAGCCAGGGCGTTTCGCACCAGCTCGTATGCACTCGGCGCCAGGAGGGCAGCGAAGAAAACCACGAACAGAAGGAAACGTTCCGGCGGCAGACCGGTGGTAATCAGGTATTGCTTCTCTTTGAGCAGGGACGGGCCGAAGGTCAGGAAGAGGCTGCCGACCAGCCCGAGTAGAGCCGCGACCTGAAACCGGGAGCGGCGGCGAAACAGCACGGCGCCGGTAGCGATGAGCAACACCAGAATCACGCTAAGTCCGAAGTACGCGCCTCCGTACCCACCGGTCCGGACTTTGATCCCGAGCAGCATCCTCAGGTCGGGCACGCCGAGGTTCAGATGGGTAATCGGGAACCGGTGCGAGGCCTGCTCAACTACAAACGGCACGAGGAAGAATGCCGATACGCCAATGCCGGCCAGTATCGCGACGCCCAGGGGCCGCCACCGGTCCGTCGCCCGCTTTGCCCGCGCGACCCACCACACCGCAAGAAACAGAAGCGAAAAGATGGCATACACGAGGTGGGCGAGGAACAGCAGGCCGACCCACAGACCAAGCAGCAGGCCCTGCCGCATCACTGCCCTCGCTTCCCTCTTCTCGCCGCGTCCGGCCAGTACGTTCTCCAGCGCAAGGAAGACGAACGGCAGCAACACGTAAACCAGTGCCTGCGGGTAGTTGGCGATGACGACCAAGTAAAGGACGCGCCAGGGAATGACCAGATAGACGATGGCTCCGAGCGCCGGGCCGAGCCCTGCTCCTTCCTCTTTCTTCTTTCCTTTCTCTTCGTTCCTTCGTAGATACAGGTACATGGCCAGCGCGCTTACCAGGTGCAGCGCGACCAGCAGGATTCGCAGGGCCAGCACCAAGTTCCCGGCAGTGAGCAACGTCAAAGGTCCGCCCAGGAAATAGAATAGCGGCGAATAGAACCTGAGCACCGGGAATCCGCAGTAGAGCATGAATGTATAGAAGGGCGAGAACCCTTCCTTCACCGCGTGATAGACGATGCTCTGGCGGGCCAGATGGGGCCAGGTGTCAACCGCGTAGGGATCGCCCGGGGCAATGAACGGATAGGAACTCAGGACTGCCGCCACGGCAACAAGCCCAATCGCCAGGTAGGCTGAAAGCGCGGCGTGCGGCGAGCGGCCGGGTCTTTCCGAGATACGCACGGGCTAATATAGCCGGCGCGCTCGGCAGGTCAAGCAGCTAGCTTGAGCGTTGAGCGTTGCCGTTCGTATGGCATAATCCGGCCGTCATCTGGCGGCTGACACGGCCGAGACTGGGACAAGAAGTAACCGGGGCGGGTGACCCGCCCCGGCTCCTGTCGAAGGTACAGACTACGGTCTAGCGGCTGAGCAGGACCTTGCCCGTAGCCGAGTAGTTGCCGGCCTGGAGCCGGTAGAGGTAGATACCGGATGCAACGAGCCTGCCGAAGCCGTCCCGGCCGTTCCAGGTGGCCGAGTAGTAGCCGGGCTTGAGTGCGCCGTCCTGAAGCGTGCGGACGAGCGCCCCCGTCACCGAGTAGACCGAGAGCCTGGCCGGAGTCAGACGCGGTACCGCGTAACGAATCGTGGTGCGGCCGCCGAACGGGTTGGGCGCGGCCCGGTCGAGGCTGAACACGCGTGGCAGGCCCCTGGCGTCTTCAATGCCGGCCGAGGAACGGGCAACGACCGAGTCGCTGACCGCGTCGTTGCCCGAGCCTACGTCGCCCGCGAGTTCGGTTGAGCACGACACGGCAAAGGTGCCGAGCGTGTCGGCCACCCATCCCGCGAACTCGACTGTGTCTACCCCGCCCACGTTCAAGGTCAGTGCGACGGAATCGCTGTAGCCGGCGCCGATGGTGAGTCGGACGCTGAAGTTCTCATCGAACGACCCGAAGTTGCGGACCTCGGCCGTCGGGAAGACCGTGGCGCCGGAGTCGACCGTATCGGTCGGGGCAATGATAAACGTTGTGGCGACGTCGTGGTACTCCGCTTCGCCGAGCACGCCGACTACAGCGAGGGCGAAGGGCTGCGGTCCCTGCGGGGCGTTGCGGGCCCTGACCTTGATTGTCCACACGCCGACCTCAGGGCTGTTCAGGCGGGTGCATTCCTCGACGTTCAGGGAGTCGTAATCCCCGCCGGTCGCGGACTGGCCGCTTGAGTAGACGTTGCCCTTGTACTCGACGGCGGTCGGTGAAATGACGGT
>CAZVCQ010000311.1:0-4324 GCA_964626085.1 uncultured bacterium | reverse complement strand
CCGCCGGCGGGCGGTCCTGCGAGTTCAACAGGCGCGCACTGGGCGCCCCGCCCGGTACGGGTTTCATCCCAGGGGGGCCATAGAAGAGATGCGCGCGCTGGCGGAGGGGCTTGACAATGGGGGGAGGGGGGACGGGGGCCGGGGGACGGGGGGGGGGGCAAGAACCGCGTCCCCCGTCCCCCGGCCCCCGACCTTCGGAGGCCGGCCTCGCCGCTTGCGCTCCTTTTCACTCTTCATGGCGGCTACTCCTTTCTCTCGTAACTTCCTGAAGCAATTTGCTTCTTTCCTTCTGTAGTTCCTCAACCGATGAATCTTCGCCTTTGGCGTGCGCTTCCTTGAGCCGGCGATCCAGCCACTTCGCCCGGAATCTCCTCAGCGCCTCCCGGAACTCAACCGGGGTCGGAACGTCGGCAAACGTCCACGCCGACACCATCTTGCGGACCTCCTCGTCCTCGATCAGACCAAGCACCGACCCCGCGTTGAAACCCGCATCATCACAGTGGTCGGCCGCCAACCGGGCAATCGGCCGCAGCTTCTCGTCGAGCAGGATATCCGCCAACCCAAGATCCCGGGCAATCCGCGCCAGTTCCTGGCTCTGAATCGCCGAACCCAGCAGTTTCTCTTCCACCCCGCGGGTCGGGCCGGTTCTGGACACGCCCGGCTTCTGCTGACCCGTACCACGGAGCAGGGTCACCTTGTTGACCCGGAACCGATCGGCGATCCGATTCGCGTACAGCTCGCGAGTCGTATCATCGCCAATCAGCCGCAGCAGTCCGACGAGCTCAGCCAAGGCTGCCCGTTGGTCGGCGACCCGGGAGAAATCCCGGCCGGCAAGCGCGAACTCCACCCAGTCCTGCCCCTGTGCGAACAACTCGGAGAGCTTCTCCTTCCCGAGCTGACGGACATACGAGTCCGGGTCAGTGCCGTCGGGCAGCAGCGCGACCTGCGGCTCAATCCCTGCTGCCAGCAGGACCTCGACGACCCTCCGGGCCGCCTTCCTGCCCGCCTTGTCCCCATCGAAACAGACCGTGATACGCGGATTGTACCTACGCAACAACTGGGCCTGGCTCGAGGTGAACGCCGTACCCAGCGGTGCCACCACCTGGTTGATGCCCGCGTTCACGAGCGACAGCATATCGAAGTTGCCCTCGACGAGTATCGGTATCTGCTCCCTGATGTACCCTTTGGCCTGGAATATCCCGTACAGGCTCTCGCCCTTGCGGAAAACCGCCGTCTCCGGTGAATTCAGGTACTTCGGTTCGCTGTCATCCAGCACCCGGCCGCCGAAGGCAATCACCTTGCCCGACAGGGAGAAAATCGGGAACATCAGCCGCCCGTGGAACCAATCCACCAGCCCCTCGCCGCCTGTCCCTCGACTCTCGACCCCTCTCAGCAGCCCGGCCTGTACCAGTAGTTCCTCGGACCAGCCCCGGCGTTTCGCCTGCCCGCGCAGGAGATTCCCGGCCGGAGAGAACCCCAGCCTGAATCTCCGGACGGTCTCCGCGCTCAATCCCCGCCTCTCAACATAGGCCACCGCTGCCGGCGTCTTCTGCAGCTGCTGCTCGAAGAACTGACAAACCTGCTCGCAGATACCGTACAGCGCCTGGTTCTTGCCCGAGGACTTCTCGGACTCAACCGTGATGCCGAGTTTCTTCGCAAGAAACCTCACGGCCTCGGGGAATTCGAGCTTCTCCGTCACCATTACGAAGTTGATGGCCGTACCGCCAACCCCGCAACCGAAGCAATGGTATGTCTGCCGCTCCGGATTGACGTGGAACGACGGAGTTCGCTCCGAGTGAAACGGACACAGCCCCTTGTAGTACCGGCCTGCCTTCTTCAGCGGCACGTAGCCGCCGATCAGCTGCACGATGTCGGTCTGCATCCGCACCTGCTCGATGACTTCCTGCTTAATCACTAGGCGCTCTTCAGTTTCACCACGGTCACGCCGCTTCCGCCCGCCGCTGCCTCGGCCAGGCTGTAGGCCTCAACCCGGGAATCCTTGCGCAGCATGTCCCACAACGCGCGGCGCAGCACTCCCCCGCCCTTGCCATGGACGATAGTGAGTTCGGCTGAACCGACCATCCTCGCCTCATCAAGAAACTTCCTCACTGCGTCGTCTGCTTCCTCTCGGCTCATTCCCCGTACGCTCAACCTTGTATCGAAGTTGTATGGCTCGGCAGAAACCAACTCCGGCTCGTGCTTCACCTCGGCGGGTTCCACCAACCTCAGGTCGGCTACCGCCAGTTCGACCTTTATCTGACCGAAGGCGACTGTCGTGCGGTTCTCGTCCGTCTCGATAACAACGCCTTGCCGGCGGAACGTGTGCGACTCGACATTGTCGCCGGGCCTCAGGACTTCCGGTGCCGAGCCCGACAACTCCAGTTCCTCGGGCTCTGGAGCGAGATCAGCCAGCTCCTGCGCGACCTGCTGTTTGGCCGCAACCACGCTCTCGTGGCTGGCCTTCTGCTCCTTTATCTGCCTGACCAGGTTCTCAATCTCGCGCCGTTTCTCCCTGAGGAATCGGTCTTCCTCTGCCCGTAGCCGTTCTCTCGCGGCCTTCGCCTCCAGACGTGCCTCACCCAGCCTGGCGTCGTAGTCCTGACGCAACGTGGCCGCCCGTCGTTGCTCCAGCTCGGCCGCGGAACGCGCGACCCTGGCCTTATGCAACTCCTCATCCAGCGACCTGAGCTTCGCACCCATGTCCAGCCATTCACGGCCGATTCGGGTTCTTGCCCGCTCGATGACCTTCGACGGCAACCCGGCGCCCGCGGCGATCTCGAACGCGCTCGACTCCCCGGGGAATCCCATCTTCAACCGATAGGTCGGCCCACCTCGCCCCTTTGCCATTTCCCCTTTCCCCTTCTCCCCTTCCTCCATCCCCCACTCCATCGCTGCATTGACCATGCCCGGCTCATCCTGTGCGAACATCTTCAGCGCCCCGAAGTGAGTAGTCACCACGCTCTTCACGCCGCGGTCCCGCAGCGCCTCCAGCACTGCCACCGCCAGCGCCGTGCCCTCCTCCGGCGCCGTGGACGAACCAATCTCATCAATCAAGACCAGGCTCTGGGCATCGGCCTTGTCCAGAATCTCCTTCAGCCTGCCGACATGCGCGGTGAACGAGGAGAGGTCTGAGTCGAGCGATTGCTCGTCGCCAATGTCGGCAAAGACCTTCCTGAACATCGGCATCCGGGTCCCGCTCGCCGCCGGCACGTACATGCCTGCATTGTACATCAGCGCCAGCAACCCGACCGTCTTCAGCACAACCGTCTTGCCCCCCGCGTTCGGCCCGGAAATGAGTACCACCTGCGCCTCATCCGGGAAGCGCATGTCCAGCGGTACCACGCTGACCTTGCGATGCACGAGCAACGGATGCCTGGCCTTCAGCAGTTCGAGCCCGCCGTCCGAAGCCGGCTCAGGTCGGCGGCAATCAAACCTTGAAGCGAACCTGCGCTTCGCGACCAGCACGTCGAGCGCGCCCACAACGACCAGGGCCGCTGACAACTCTGGCACGTGCTCGGCGACGAGTCGCGAGAGCGCTCGCAGGATTCGCGCCACCTCTTCGGCCTCGGCGTCCTGCAACTCCTGCAGCTCGTTCCCGTCCGATACGAACGACAGCGGCTCGACGAACAGCGTCTGGCCGCTGCCCGAGCTACCGTGAATCACGCCCGGCACTCCGGCCCGGTGCTCGAGCAGCAAAGGCAGCACAAACCGCCCGCCTCGTACCGTCGGTATGCCGCCGAACCAATCCGGGTTGCCGGCCGCCATCCGTTCGAGCTTCCTGACCAGCCCATTGCGCAGGCTCCGGAGCCGGCGCCTGATGTCGGCGAGCTCCGGTGAGGCCGAGTCACGGACAGCGCCGGCCTCATCAATCGCGTCGTCAATGCCACGTTCGAGTGACGGCTGCGACACCAGGTCGTGTATCAACGACCGGACCTTGACGACATCCTGCCGCTGGTTCTGAAAGAACTCCCGGCACTTCCTGATGCCGCTGCACGCCAGCCGGACGCGCAGCAACTCCTCGCCGGTGAGCAGCCCGAACCCGCGCAGCTGCTCAAGCAGCGGCCGGACGTCCTTCACCTCGGCGAGCGGCGGCTCGTCGCCGAGGCCTACGACTTCGTCCAGCCGGTCCAGCTCGGCCGCGACCAGCTGCGCATCCGTAGCCGCCTGTTTAATTTCCTTGATATCACTATAGCACTTATAAACTTGCTTAACAGCTACGACTACAGCTGCAGGTGCTACAAATACTACAACAAAAGTTAAGATACTTTCTAAATATCCACCTACTGTTGGTATAGCTCCTGTTCCTGCTCCGCCTGCTACTAAT
>CAZVCQ010000310.1:0-4338 GCA_964626085.1 uncultured bacterium | reverse complement strand
CTCGATGCAGACGAAGACAACTTCAAGCTCTCGCATTAAGTTAGCGCATATGGGACAGTCCCCGTCTTCGAACCGCTAGCGCTTGGGGGCGAGGAAGAGAACCGCGACGACCGGGCGGACGAAGGAGCCGCCATTGTCGTCGATGAGCCTGCGGATGGCGCGGAAGAGGTTGCGCCGGACCTGAGGAGCGAGGATGGCGTGGTCGGACATCGTTTTGAGCAGCCCGATGTAGCGGTCGGCGGTGTATTCGCTCTGCCAGGGATAGCACAGGATCGTGACCGGGCCGAACAGGCCGGAGTTGACGATCTTCTTGCGCTGGCGCTCGATGCGCAGCTCAGGCGGCGGGGAGAGGTGCGGTCGCGGGACGAGACGGCGGTAGATTTCGTGCAGGTCGTGGTAGAACTTGGTGTCCGGCAGTTCCGGGAAGTTCCAGAGAAGGGCAAGCGAGCCGTGCGACTTGAGCGCCTTCACGCAACGCGGATAGGCGTTCTTGTATGGAATCCAGTGAAAGGCCGTCGCGGCCAGGACCAGGTCAAAGGCTTCGGGCTCGACTTCCCAATCCTCAAAGGTCGTGTTGCGGATTTCCACTTTCGGGAACTCGCGGCAGTTCTTGCGGCAGAGCCGCGCCATGCTCGCGCCCAGTTCCAGCCCGAGGATTGAGAGGCCGCGGCGGGCAAGAGGCAGAGTTGCCAGTCCGGTGCCGGGGCCGATTTCGAGAATCCGTCCGTCTTCAGGGATTCCGGATAGTTGCACCAGGTCCTCGAACAACGGTTCGGGGTAGCCGGGCCGGAACTTGTCGTACAGCCGTGCCCCCGCATCGAACGACCGTTTGCGTAGTTGGTGTCGCTCGGCTGCCTTGAGCGGCAGGCCTCTGCGTGGTTGTCGATGCATGGCGTTCAGCGGCTGACAGCATACAGCGTCTGTGGGTCTGGGTCTATTTCGGAGCGATTGACGTCAGATGTCAGAAGCTGGATGCCAGAGGTTAGAAGTGAACTGAATGGGATAGAGGGATCGAGGGACAGAGGGATCGAGTGAGCGGACTCCGGCACTGGAAACTGAGTCTGGGAGTTGGTAGCTGGTGCAGCGCGCAGCCTGTGCCTGGGCTTTGGTGCTTGATGATTGTTGACCGACGGGGCAGAGGGGGTATTATGTTCAATCACTGGTGACGTAAGAATAAGGAGTGCTTTCATGAGACAGTTGCTCGTGTTGCTGGTTTTGCTCGCGGTCCCGCTCATGGCGGGGACGGAGACGAGAACCGTGAAGTTCGACCGGAATGACCTCGTCATTTCTACGCAGGGTGGTTTCGACAATATCGAATTGCGGGGTGGGGTCGCCTTGATTCAGCCCGGGGCACCGCGCGTGCCGCGCGTTGTCGAGGCGCTGGCGATTCCCTCCGGCGCAGTGCCGGTCGGTGTGCAGGTCCTGTCGGCAGAATGGACCACGCTGCCCGGCATCTACAAAGTCGGGCCGGCCCAGCCGGACGTACCACTGCCGCAGCCCGGCAAGACACCTACGCCTACCCGGTATGAACCGGACGCGGCAATCTACGGTTCGAGCAACGCCTACCCCGCGACCAGCGTGCGCCTTGCCGGCTATGGCACGATGGCCGGGTACCGCATCGCTCACGTCGAGCTGCATCCGGTGCGCTACTTCCCGACCACGGGCGAGCTGCAGGTAGCGACGAAGCTGACCTACCGGCTTGAATACGCGGGCGGGATTTCGGCGGCGGTTGCGACCGCCGGTCAGAAGGCGTTGTTTGGTGATATGGTGCGGTCACTGGTCAAGAATGCCGGCGACGTCAACAAGTGCGCGCCGAGGGTGCGTCCCGCAGTGTCGTTGTCGCTGCCGGACGGGCACTACGAATACGTGGTCGTCACCGACGCGGTGATGGACACGGTTTTTCAGCGCCTGGCTGACTGGAAGACGGCAAAGGGCGTCCCCGGGAACGTCGTGACAACCGACTGGATATACGCCAACTACTCCGGCTACGACAACCAGGAGAGGATAAGGAATTTCATCAAGGACGCCTATTCGACCTGGGGCACGGAGTACGTGCTCCTCGGCGGCCAGGGCGACTACGTCACAAACGGCCAGGATATCATCCCGACCCGGATGGCGAACTACGACGAAGATGAGCCCTGTGACCTGTACTACGCCGGGTTGGACGGCACGTGGGATCTCAACAACAACCACACCTACGGCCAGCTCGCCGACTCGGTCGACATGTACTCGGACGTGTTCGTCGGTCGGGCTCCTGTTTACAACGTGGCCATGGCCCAGAACTTCGTGAACAAAGTCCTGAAGTACGAGCAGAACCCACCAACCGGTTTCATCAAGAAGATGAATCTGGCGACCGCCATCCTCTGGTCCAGCTACGAGGAACGGCCGATGCAGGAGTCGATTGCCCGGATGACCGGCACCGGCTGGGTCGACCAGAAGTTGTATGAGCGCACGGCCACGCTTTCCCATCAGGCCGTCGTTGACTCGATGGACGACGGCGTCGGGATGGGGCACTGGGACGGCCACGGGAACGCGAGCGGCATCTACATGGGTGCCAACCCGTTCTTCAACTCCACCGATGCCGACGCGATGGTGAATGGTGACAAGACCGGTATCGTGGTTTCCATCGCCTGTGACTGCGCGGCCTGGGATTGGGTGCCCGGTGGCGACTGCATGGCAGAGCACATGGTCAATCGGGTCGGCGGCGGCTGCATGGCGACCATCATGAATACACGATACGGGTACGGCGCAATCGACCAGCAGGGCAACTACACGCCGGGTCCTTCCGAACGGCTGGATACGACGTTCTATGCCGGTGTCTTCTACTACCACGCGCCGCACATCGGCCAGGCCCTGGGACGTTCGAAGGCCTGCTGGGCGCCGTATGCGGATTCGCTGTACCAGTATGACATGCAGCGGTACTGTATCTACGACCTGAACCTCCTTGGCGACCCCGAGACACCGCTCTGGACCGAGGAGCCGACGGCGCTAAACGTGTCACATCCCGGGGTCATCAACATCGGGAACAACATTCCGTACTCGGTCACGGTGACGGCCGCGTACGATGCGCCGGTGGAATCGGCAATGGTGTGTCTGAAGAAGGGCGACGAGGTAGACCTCAAGGGCTGGACCAATTCCAGCGGACAGGTGACGCTCTACGTATCCGCCCAGACTCCGGGACAGATGTTCATGGCCGTGAACGCGCGGGACCACTACATCTTCCAGGACACGGTGGTGGTGATTTCCAGCACGCGCTACGTCTCATACCTGCGTTCGAGCATCTCCGACCCGGGTCCGGGCGGCAACAACGATTCCATCCTGAACCCGGGCGAGTCCGTGAAGATACCGATGTGGGTCAAGAACTGGGGCCAGCAGACCGCCAGCTCGGTTACCTCCAAGCTGAGAATCTTCGACCCGAACGCACAGGTAACCGACTCGGTCAGGACGTTCGGCAACATCAACGCCGGGGATTCGGCCTATACCGGTTCCAACGGTTACGGCCTGCACGTCAACCCGGGCCTAGACAACGGCTACCCGGTGGCCTGTTCGCTCTACTGCAAGGACGCGCTCGACTCGACCTGGGTCTCAGTCGTTACCCTGGTCGTCGGGACGCCGGTGCTGGGCAAGCAGTTGGTGACCGTGGTGGACTCGGCCTACGGCGGAAACAACAACGGCCGGATCGACCCGAACGAAACCACTGACCTGATGATTCGCATCGGTAACACCGGCCTGGGGCACGGGTACAACTCCCGTGCCGTGCTCAGGTCCGGCGATGCGCGGTTCACCGTCTCCGATTCGACCTCGAACTACGGCTTGATCCGCAAGGGCGACAGCGTCAATAACGCCGTGGACCGGTTCACCGTCCACGCCGACGGTGCCATCCCGCCGGAGACCCCGATATCATGCACGCTGTGCTATAGAGCCGACGGCGGCTACACCAAGTCCGAGCCGGTCACGATTGTCGTCGGCGAGCTGCGTTCGAGCGACCCGATTCCGGACGGTCCGCGCTCGCCCACGCTCTACTACGCCTACGACGACAGCGACACGCTGTATGCGGCGCACCCGACCTACGACTGGGTCGAGGTGAACGCGGTGGGGACGGACATAACCTTCGCGCAGAACGACGACGTCGTCCTGGTGTCGCTGCCGACCGAGTTTGGTCCGCTGAAGTTCTACGGGCAGTCATTCACGCAGGTCTCGGTCTCCGCGGACGGCTGGGTTTGCCCCGGCAACCACACAACCGACAACTACTCGAACGCCAGCTTGCCTGACCCGGCCGACCCGCCCGGCATGATCTGTGCGAACTGGGACGACCTGTACCCGGTATCAGGCGGCGGC
>CAZVCQ010000309.1:0-4344 GCA_964626085.1 uncultured bacterium | reverse complement strand
GGGCCCGTCGGAGAAGCTCTGCGTCCGGTTCTACGACCACCTGTTCACCTCGGACGAGTACGTCATCGGCGTGGCCCACAACCGGTCGCGCGAGGAGTACTCAGGCGCAGCCCACAGCAACTCGCTCTGGCGCTGGTGCCTGACCGAGTTCAACCTGCTCGGCGACCCGGCCATCGATATCTGGACCGAGGCGCCGAACCAGCTCGCGGTTTCGGTTGCGGACACGATTTCTACCGGCGGGCAGAACCTCGCGGTCACGGTGACGCCGACGTTCGCGGGCGCGCTGGTCTGCGCATGGAAGGACGACGAGGTGTTCGCCACCGGCCAGACTGACGGCACCGGCCATGTCACCCTGGCGGTTCACCCGGTCACGACCGGCGAGCTGAAGCTGACGGCCACGAGCCACAACTACATCGCCGGAACCAAGGCGGTGGCGGTCAAAGCCGGCTCGCCCGAGCCGTACGTGGAGTACCGCCGGTTCCGGATTGACGATGCGGGCCAGTCCAACCCCAACGGCATCCTCGAACCGGGCGAGACCGCGAACCTCATCCTGACCGTTGCCAATGTCGGCAGCGGCCCGGCCGACAACGTGAACGTCGTGCTGGAACTCATGGGCGGACGGGGTTCGGTGCTGGATTCGACCGCGGACTATGGTACCATACCTGCCGGCGACTCCGCAACAACGTCCAGCCTCAGCATCGCGGTCGCATCGGACGCGATTCCCGGTTCAGGCCTGCGACTGCTAGCCCGCGTCGCTTCCGGCGGGGCAGAGTGGGACCTGGAGTTCGAGGTCGTGCTCGGCTACCCGGGCCGGATTTGCGCGGACATCGACGCCGGCAAGGTCGCGCTCACCGTCACCGCCCGCGGTACGATGGGCTTCGACCGCGAGAACGGCTGCGTTGGCCGCGGATTCCGTTTCCCGCAAAGCGACACCTCGTCTCTCAACGTGGGAACCTTCTGCCTTGCCAGCGGCCGCGACTACGTTGCCGACCGTTTCTACAACCTCGGCAGCGGGCATGACTCCGACTGGCGGCTCGCCGACAGTGTCTTCTCCCGCTCGCCGATATGGGACGCCGACGAGTACGTCACGTCCGCCTTCAACGACGGCGGCCACCCTAACTCGCACAGCGTCACTATCCAGCAGGGCGCGATGGGACTCGACGACCCGGGCAACAACGACTGGGTAATTCTCATCTACGACGTCCATAACGGCGGCAGCGAAGCAATCAGTGGCTATGCCGGCGTCCTGGCCGACTTCGACGTCGTGGCAACCGACCGGCTGCACGATGTCGCCTACACCGACGCCGGCCTCGCGACCGCCTTCATGCGCAACGTCCTCTCGAAGAGCCGCTGGTGCGGGGTCAAACTCCTGACTCACGACGCAGCCGCCAAGCTCACTTGCATAGACCACGGTCTCTACGTCTATCCCGACTCCGGCCTGAGCGAAGACATGAAGTACCGCATCATAACCGGCCAGCTCGGCGTGCCGAGCTCGGACCGCCCGTACAACTGGTCGGTTGCGGTCTCGACTGGACCCTTGAATCTACCGCAGGACGGAGACCAGCGCGTCGCCTTCGCGTTCGTCGCGACCGCAGACTCGGCAACCTACCTCGACGCCTGTCAGCGAGCGCAGGACTGGTACGACGCGAACGTGAGCGTGGCCGAACCCAGCCTCAAGCCGCAGGCTGCAGGCCTCAGGCTGGAGGCATTCCCGAACCCCACGACCAACGCCCTCAACCTCCACCTCTCCACGCCACTGGCCGCGCCCGCGTCGCTCCGCATGTACGACACGCAAGGTTGTCTGGTCCATTCGTCATTCGGACTTCGGACTTCGTCATTCCGGCTTGACCTTCGGTCAATGCCGGCCGGTGTCTACTATCTGCGCCTCACGTCCGGCGACAGGACCCTGTCCCGGCGCGTGGCCATCGTGCGCTGAGCATCATACCGCTCCTGCAAGCCGCCCGTTCTTACGGGCGGCTTCCCTTTTCCCGAGTTGACAAAGCGCAAACCCGTTCCTAAGATGCTGGTGGTGGAACGGTCACCGTACACTGTACTGCTGCTCCTGCTTGCGCTTGTGCCGGCTGCGGCGCTTGCCCAAGCCCAGGAGCCGATAGTCGTCCGGCTGAGTGATGCGGTCGGCGACACCCTTGACCTGGCCGAACGCGACAACTTTCGTTTGTTCCCGAACACTGCCGGCTTTCACCACGCCGTGATTCTTGCCCTGCCCGGGCCCGAATTCTACGCCAAGGTCATGCTGGCAACACCCAACACGTTGAGGCAGGTTTTCTTCCGGATGATGCCCGGCGATTTGCAGCGAATTCGCTTCCTGGTCAACAATAGTGGATACGTCTCCGAACAGCAGCAGTCCGACTCGACCGCTGCGAAGACCCTGGCCTCTTTCTGGCAGGAGATTGAGGAGCACCCCCTGCGAAGCATGGCCGGCGAGCCGGCTGATACACGGAACATCGCCCAGCCGCTGCCCCGAGAGAACACCGCCGTCGAATCACTGCCATCCGCCAGCGGCGAGAACCGGTACTACCACGCCTTGGACGGCATGACCGTCGGCTCAATGATCGGCGGCTGCATCGGGTCGCATGCCGGCATCAGGTACGTGCGTACCGAGGATGCGGGGTGCCTTTTTCCAGCCTACTCAGTGTACCGAGTGGACCCCTGCGTGTTCTGGGGAGCATCGTGCGGCATCACCGCGCTGGGAACGGGCGCCGGATACGCGCTGGGCGATAGGCTCGACCGCGAGCAGGCCGTGCAACTGACGCGGCTGAAGGAAGGCACGGGCTGGCGCACGGGCCTTGCCCTCGGCGCGTTGGTCCCCGGGATCGCGTTCGGGTACTGCGCGTTCTGGGCCTTTGGGATGACCAGGTACGGGGTACTGAGAGATATATTCGACGTAATCGAGAACGACCGCGACGGGACGACCGTGCTGCCGATGGCATTCACTGGCGTGTGCATCGCCATCGAGGCCTCGACCATCGGCTACCGCATCGGCCGCATGATTGACCGCAGCAAAGCGGAGGAGGCAGAAGCCAGGCGCCGGGCGCTCGGCCGCTAAGATGAAACCAACAAGAAGAACGGTGCTGATCCTATTCGCAGTCCTTGCAGCGTTTGCGTCGGCCCAGGAGCCGACGGTCGTACGACTGAGAGATGCCATTGGTGACACGATTGACCGGGCCGAACGCGACAGCTTCCACCTGTTCCCGAATACCGCGGGCTTCCGCTACGCCGTGATACTCAGCCTGCCCGGATCCAGGCTATTCGCCAAGGTGGCGCAGGCCGACGGCGACACGCTGGTCCCGGTCTACTACCGCATTCAGCCGGGCCAGTTGGACCGAATCCGGTTCCTAGTTGATTATCGCGAATTCGTCGCCGAACAGCAGAAGTCCGACATGACCATTGCGCCGAGCCTTAAGTCCTTCTGGCAGGGAGTGGAAGGACGGCCGTTGCGCGACATCGTCGGCGCGTTGGCCGAACCCGGTTCCTCGGATGGACCTTGGAGCGTGGGCGAGTATGAGTACCATGCGACCGTGCTGGGTGCGACTGCCGGGTCGGCGCTCGGCGGCTGCGTCGGGTCGTGGGCAGGTGTCGACGTCGTAGACCACGTTCCTTCCACGAACTGCCTGGGCCGGGACGTCACGGTGCCGGTCTACTCGGTCAGCCATCCCGTGTTCTGGACCACAGCCTGCGGCATCACGGCCCTCGGTACCGCGGCCGGCCACGTGGTCGGCGGCAGGCTGCAAAACGCCCGGCCCGCCGCGTTGGCGCTGCCCGACGAAGGCAAGGAGTGGCGCACCGGATGTGCCATCGGTGCGACGATACCCGGGCTCATCCTGGGCACCGGCTACTTCCTGCTGTCGGGACCGCGTCACTACGGCAGGACCGAGTTCACAAACAAGGCCCGGAACGACCCGGCCGCGATAACCTATCTGCCGATGGCGCTCACCGGACTGTGCATCGCAGTCGAGGTCACAACCATCGGGTACTACGTCGGCCGTATCATCGACCGCCAGAACGCGGAGAAAGCTGAAAAGAAGCGCCGGGCGCTCGGCCGCTAGAACTGGCGGTGAATTACCCGTCCGCCGTAGATCGTCATCCAGACCGGGTTGTGTCCCAGACGATAGACGATGTGCCGGTAGTCCGGGACATCGGTGACGACGACGTCCGCGGCCTTCCCTACCTCAAGCGTACCCACTTCTGAGTCGAGCCGCAGCGCCTTAGCGGCGTTGACTGTGATTCCGCGCAGCGCTTCCTCGACTGTCATACCGTAGTGGATGCAGCCGAACTGGGCAGTCAACGGCTGGGCAAGCATCGGGCAGGGACCAGGGTTGAAGT
>CAZVCQ010000308.1:0-4346 GCA_964626085.1 uncultured bacterium | reverse complement strand
CTCTCTTTTTCCACATCTTTTGATGATACCTCGGTTTCGGCCAAACCGCGCCAGCCGCGGGAACAGCGGTTCGCCTGTCTTCGTCTGCAGCACCGGCAAGTTCGCGGGCATAGTCTTCGGGCAGGCCGCGGACACCGTCAGCATCATCGATGACGCGAAACAGAAGGTCGCGCGCATGCCCTACGGCGCGAGCCTCGCCGCCCACGTCTTCGTTACTACGTCCGTCCTCCACCTGCGCCGATCTCCTGTCCTCGCTCCTCCGACCTCACTCCTCCATCTTCACGACACCATCCCCGCCTCCGCCATCAGGAAGTTCCTGGAAGCCCGCTAGCCCCTCCCCTTGCCGCCTTGACATCGCCCGGGCTTGTTCTATGCTTGCAGCAAGGAAATGGCTGTGGATAGGCTGGCTTCAATTCAGGATCTGAAACAACGGCTGGCAGAGGCAGACACCGACGCTGCGCGACTGGCCGTCCTCAGAGACCTCCAGGACCGGAACGCCGAGCTGCCGCGCGACGAGGTCGAAGCGTACGCGCGTGAGGCCGTGGAACTCGCGCGCAAGACCCGCAGCTACAACGAGCTGGTTCGCGCCGCCATCACTCTCAGCGTGGTCTGTCAGGATGCCGGCTCCGGTGATGTATACATGAAATGCGCGGACATAGTTCAGGAGGCCGCGCTTGCGTCCGGGAATCCGGTTCACGAAGGCCAGTACCTGTTCTTCCTGGGGCGGGCGCACGAGGCCCGAGGCAACTACGAGCTTGCCCGCGACTGCTACGAGCGCTCCCTCAAGGCTTTCCGCAAGACTGGGTACGCCGAATGCGTCGACGCAGCACTCAACCAGCTCGGAAACCTGGCCGTACTTCAGGGACGGACAGCCGAGGCGCTGGAACGCTTCAGAGAGTGTTTGGGGATAGACGATGAGCTTGGCGACATCGCACATCGGACTCTACACCAATACAGCGTCGGGTGGTCCCTGCAGCGATTGGGGCGCTGGGAGGACGCTGAGTCCTGCTATCGTGCCATGGCCCTCAGCGAACAGCACCAGATACCGTGGTTGCGTGAGACCGCGCTGAACGCTCTCGGCGAGCTGTCTCTTGAGCGCGACAAACCGGCCAAGGCCATCGGCATCCTCAGGATGTTGACGGGCACGGCGGAACGGAACGAGGTGCCGTCCCGCGAACTCAGCGATGCAATGGCCAATCTTGGTCTGGCCCATCACCGGCAGGGGGACCGCGCCAGCGCTCACCAGGCCTACACAAGGTCTCTGGCTATGGCAGAGGAATCCGGAAACCACGTCACGGCTACTATCGTGCTTTGGCGTATGGCCGAGTTGGCCCTGGACATGTGTCAGCTCGACCGCTGCCGGGAACTGGTCGAGCGTTCCGCCGCCGCCGCCCGCCAGCTCGGGCTGCCACGCGAGGAAGCTCAGGCTCTAAGGGTGACGGCAATGATGCACGCGGCCCGCGGCGAGGACGCGCAAGCCCGCGATTGCTTCAAGCAGGCGATGGCGCTGCTCAGCGACTTCGAAGAGAGCCTGGACCTGGCCCGTGTGCGGTTCCACTACGGCCGATACCTGCTCACGCAAGGCGAGCACGAAGCGGCGGCTACGCACCTGAAGGCAGCTTCTCGCACATTCCGCAAGCTGCAAATCGTCGCGGAATGGCACGAGGTGAACCGCCTGTTCCTCCGACCGGAGATGGGCGTTGACACCGATATGGTACTGCTACAGGCGATTTCCGGGCTTACGTCACTTGGCGTCGAACCCCAGATGCTGGTGGAACGGGCCATCGAATTGCTGCTAGAAGCGTTGAGATTCGATAGTGCTGCGGTTATCGCCAGGGAACGACCCGTCCTGACGCTCGGCAACCCAAGACTGGAAACCGCTCTTGGAGCGGGTGAGAGCCAGGAACTGGTCGTCACTGACTTGACGTTGAGTTGGCCGGTACGCCGTGGTGGGAGTCTGCTGGGGCGTATTATCCTTGAGCGGGACGTGCCGGCTGCGACCGGGCACAACTCACTGGTGCTCGATACCATTGCTGACCAGCTGGCGCCGCCGATTCAGCGGCTGGCCGAACTGGCGGTCAGCGGCGTTGAGAACAGGCCTGAGTTGGCCGGTCTGCGCTACCGAGGATTGGTGAGCCGGAATCAACGGATGTTGGATGTGCTGGCCACGGTCTGCGCCGTGGCGAGCAAGAGCGTGCCGGTCCTCATTCATGGCGAGAGCGGCACCGGCAAGGAACTCATCGCCCGAGCTCTGCACGATTCGGGCACGCGGGCCGGCAGACCGTTCGTAGCCTTGAACTGCGCGGCGGCGCCTGATAACCTGCTGGAGGCCGAGTTCTTTGGTATCGAAAAGGTCGCCGCGACCGACGAAGCGGCGCACAAGGGCAAGTTCGAGAGGGCCGACCGCGGGACGGTCTTCCTCGACGAAATCGGCGACATGGGCCCGGCTTTGCAGGCGAAGCTACTCCGGGTGCTGCAGGAGAAGACCTTTGAGAAAGTCGGAGGTGACGTGCCTGTCCATGTTGACGTGAGGGTAGTCGCGGCGACCAGCCAGCCGCTGGCGGAGCTTGTCGCACAACGCAAGTTCCGGGAGGACCTACACCACCGGCTGAACACCGTCGAACTGCTGCTACCATCGCTGAACGAAAGGTCGGAAGACATCCCTGATTTGGTGCGCCACTTCGTCCAGCGCAGCAATCATGAGTTCGGACGCAATGTGGCCAACGTGAGCCCGGAAGTGATGTCGCGACTCACGACGCACCGCTGGCTCGGCAATGTCCGCGAACTGGAGCACGTGGTCGAGCGTTCAGTCCTGCTTGCCCCGGGGGATACGATTCAGGTCCATGACCTGCCGCCCAACCTGCAATCGCAGACCGCAGCGGAACCCGATTCCCGCGTTCCTTGACCGTGGGCCGAACTAGGGGCCGAACTAGGGACAGGCACCCTATTTCGGCGAGCTTCGGAACATCCAACGATAGGCATTGCAGATTGACGCGGCCGTAGGCCGCAAGTCATCCCATTCTAGATTGCAGATTGTAGATTACAGATTGACGCGGCCGAAGGCCGCGAGTTTCCAGGGAGAAGAGACCCTCTCACTTCGTTCAGGGCGGCTCAGCGCCGGTTTCCAGTGACCAGTAGCTGAGAGATTCCTCGACTTCACTCTGCTCTCTCCGAATGACCGTGGGCTCGACGTCCGTGTTACCACTCTGCCATTTCCCCTTCCCCCTTCGCATCTTGGCGTTCTTGGCGACCGGTCATCCCGGCCGGCCGCTTGCCTTGACGCGGTGCCGGAGTTGGGTAAGTTAGGTCATGAGCATAGCTGAAGTCACGGCAAAGGCCGTCCCGATACTCAGGCGACATGGAGCCCGCCGGGCCGGTCTGTTTGACTCGGTCGTGCGCGGCGACGACCGGGCAGGGAGCGACGTTGATTTCCTGGTGGAACTTGATGGCGAACAGAGTCTACTCGACGTCATCGGCCTGAAGCAGGAACTCGAGGAGGCCCTTGGCCGGCGGGTTGACGTTGTGGAATACGACGCGGTCAAGCCGGTCATCCGCGACCGGGTGTTGTCGGAGCAGGTGCCGATTCTGTGAACCGTGACCTGCGGCTGTATGTCGAGGACATCTGGGAGAGCATCACTGCCATCGAAGAATACACCCGGGGCGTGTCGAAGGCGGGGTTCGAGGATGACCGCCAGTTGCAGGATGCCGTGGCGCGGCGACTGGAGACGATTGGCGAGGCGGTGAAGCATTTGCCGGCCTGCGCGATGTGCTCATCCACGAGTACTTCAACGTGAGAATCATGCGCGTCTGGTACGTGGTCGCGAATAACCTGCAGGCACTGAAGCAGGCAATAGCGCGGGCCCGGACTTCACCGGACAACTGACCGACGCTCGCGGCAGAGCCGCGAGTCTCCAACCACCCAATTCGCGGAAAATCAGACAGGCACCGTATTTCAGGGAACTCCGGGACATCGCGCTGCCGCAGGCAGCGAGTGAGCAGTTAGGAGCAGGAAGCCGGGCGTCCTGTTCGGCACGAGCTACCAGCCGGCCCATTCCAGATTGTAGATTGCAGATTGGCCGCGCCTCCGGCGCGAGTTTCCAGGTTCCAGTTGCCAGTAGCGGACTCCGCACTTCTGACACGCCTTCTACCGGCCTGACCCGCGTTCATCATGATGAACGTGGCGCTCTGCGGGCAACGTCATTCCGGACTCCCGATGCGGACCGGGGCGTGAGTTCTCGCTGGACTTGACCTTTTCGGTTCGCCGGCATATAGTTGAGCGATGACCACAGAGGACCGACTGCTGCTTCAGAGGCTGAAGGCCAAGATTGTTGAGCGCCTGCCCCTGA
>CAZVCQ010000307.1:0-4352 GCA_964626085.1 uncultured bacterium | reverse complement strand
AGAGTGGCCTCTTCTTTCCACCGTAAATCAAGTCCCAATGTCGGGACTAGGGTGTTCATGCTCCCTTGCGCCATCGTCTCGGACGCGCTATGCTCCTGCCGATGCCAACTGACTTTCTCGGTAGATTCGACCTGCAGGTCGCCCGAGTGTTCAAGTACGCTGCCCGGGCGGCATGGAAGAACCCAAAGCAGGCGCTCTTCTTCGCCCGAATCCAGGCCGCCCAGTCGCGCTCGGCCCGTCGGCGCGACCGGCAGCGCGAACGCGGGGTCCAGGTTCCGCCACTCGTCATCGCGAGTATCACCAGCCGCTGCAATCTCAACTGCCGCGGGTGCTATGCCCGGGCGCGACACCGCTCGCGCCGGCCGGAACTGACCGACGAACAGTGGGCCGACCTGTTCGGGCAGGCGCAGAAGCTGGGCGTCTCTATCATGATGCTGGCAGGCGGCGAACCGCTCATGCGGCCCGGTATTCTTGACGTCACGCGCAAGTTCCCCGGCATCATCTTTCCGTTGTTCACCAACGGGCTCCTGCTGGACGATACGGTTATCACCCGGTTTCGCTCCCAGCCGCAGGTCATCCCGGTCCTGAGCATCGAGGGCTGGGAGCCGGAGACCGACACGCGCCGGGGTGAGGGTGTGTTTGAGGCCGTGGCCGCTGCGGCCGAGAAGTTCCGGGCGGCCGGGCTCTTCTTCGGCGTGTCGCTCACGGTCACGCGCAGGAACTTCGAAGCCGTCACCGCCGAGGGATTGGTGCAGGCGCTCATCGGCAACGGGTGCAGCCTGTTCATCTTCGTCGAGTATACGCCGGCCGAGCCGGGGACCGAAGACCTGGCGCTCCTCCTGCCGCAGCGGCGACAACTGGTCGAGTTCTCGGAAGGGCTACAGGAGAAGTCTCGGCCCGTCTTCATCGTCTTCCCGGGCGACGAGGAGCAGTTCGGCGGGTGCCTGGCCGCGGGCCGAGGGTTCGT
The DNA here is from genome assembly GCA_964626085.1 of uncultured bacterium. Classification (GTDB taxonomy): domain Bacteria; phylum Hydrothermota; class Tepidihabitantia; order Tepidihabitantales; family Tepidihabitantaceae; genus UBA2258. The sequence goes on along the minus strand of CAZVCQ010000307.1, from coordinate 3,385 downwards.
CCACATCGGGCCGGACGGCAGCCTTGAGCCGTGCCCGTTCGCCCCCTACTCGGACACGAGCGTTGCCGAGAAGCCGTTCAAGGAGGCGCTCGCTTCGCACCTGCTCAAAGCGATACGCGACAACCACGCAGAACTGAAGGAGACGCGCGGCGGCTGTGCCCTCTGGCGGAACCGGGAATGGGTCGAATCGCTCGCGAAGAGGGAAGAAGGATTAACTGTGAACAGTGCACAGGGTACCAGCAACCAAGAACCAAGAACCAAGAACCAAGAACCGACATAGCCCCCGTGGTGTTTGACACAACCGTCCCTGACGTCTAACATTCCTATGATGCAATGGAAGTCGCCGGCCTGCCACCGCAGTCGCCGGGTAGATTGTCAATCCGTAAGCAAGAAGGAGTTGCTATGAACCGAACCGCCGTTATCGTCACTCTGTGCCTGCTCGTTGCTGGCGCAAGCGCCCAGTTCCTGGAAACCACCGTACTGCTGCCCGATACGCTCGGCGGCGTCGGATACCCCGCAGCCATGGCGTACAACTCGGTGAACAACCGCATCTACGCCGGCGGGTCACCGAGCGACCGGATTGCAGTCATTGACGCCGCCACCGGCGCGCGTGTCGCCCGTATCCTGACGCCGGAGGGCAAGGGCATCAGCCAGCTCTGCCACAACCCGGCCAACAACAAGCTGTATGCCGCCACCAGCGGTGGCACCGCCGATCTGTTGGTCATCGACGGCGCGACCAACGACGTGCTCGCCACCATACCGATGAGTGGCTATGTCTACGGGCTGTGCGTCAACCCGCTGACCGACCAGGTCTACTGCGTCAATTCGCAGAAGGACTCCGTCACCGTCATCGACGGCTCCACCAACAACGTCGTCACGACGGTGAAGGTGGGTGACGGCCCGTATGCGCTCTGCGTCAATACGACCAGCAACCGGGTCTACTGCTCCAGCACGAACGACAGCTCGGTGACGGTCATCGACGGCGCGACTAACGGCGTGCTGGCCACGGTCCCCACCGGCCGCTATCCGCTGGCACTCTGTTGGAACTCGCAGCAGAACAAGGTCTACAGCGCCAACAGCACTGGCGGCAGCGTCACGGTCATCGACGGCGCAACGAATGGCGTGCTCGCCACGGTCGCGACCGGCGCTACGACGCGCGACATCTGTTACAACTCGACCGACAGCAAGGTCTACGCCGCGGTCAACGGCGCGAGCCAGATGGCGGTCATTAACGGTGTGACCAACAACCTCGACACCTCGCTTTCCGTTTCAATGGCCTACGCCGTTGGCTACAACCCAACGAGCAACAAAGTCTACTGCACTCGCCAGTATGGGCGCAAGGTGACCATCGTCGACGGCACGACCAACGCCGTGCTCGGCGCTGCCGACGTCGGCGACAACCCGGCCCCAGTGGTCCACGTCGCGACGGGCAACCGGGTTTTCGTCTGCAACCGGGACAACAACTACCTGAGTATCGTCGACGGAGTCTCCGACTCCACCGTCGCAGCGGCGTACGTCGGCTACCGTCCATGGAACGCCTGCTACGACTCTCGGCAGAACCGGCTCTACGTGCCGAACGCGAGCGGCCCAGCGGTCGCGCTGGTCGATTGCGCCACCAACGCAGTCGCCGCCGAAGTAACGGTTGGTCAGAACGTGTACTCGGTATGCTTCGACAGCGCGGACAATAAGGTCTTCTGCGCGGTCTACGGCGCGCAGCGGGTCGCGGTCATCAACGCGGCAACCGGCACGCTCGTTGACTCGATACCGCTGGGGCGCGGCCCCAGCGATGTTCTCTACAACCCGGCGGCGGGCAAGGTCTACTGTGCCGACGCGTGGGGCGACTCGCTCTTCGTCATCGACGCCTCAACCAACTCGGTTCTCGCGCGAATGAAGGTCGGCGACAACCCGTCTACTCTTTGCCTCAATACAGTTGGTAACAGGGTTTACTGCGCCACCCGCGACGACGACAAGGTCAGGGTCATCGACGGCACGACCAACGCCATCCTCGACTCGATTCCGGTCGGCGATGGCCCGATTGCCATCTGCTACAATGGCACCGACAACAAGGTGTACGCGTCCAATTACGGCGACTCCACCGTGTCGGTCATCGACTGCGCGGGCGACACCGTGGTCGCCACGCTCATGGTCGGACGCTACCCATACCGGCTCGCGCATAACCCCCAGCACGGGAAGATATACGTCGCGACCAGTTCGGGAAACAACGTCGTCGTACTCGACGGCGCCGGTGACAGCATCATCACCAGGGTCAACGCCGGCCAGAGTCCGTACACCATCGCCTACAGCGAACGCACGGGCCTCGCCTACGTCGGCATCTCGACGCGGGAAGTCCTCCTCATCGACGGTGCGACCAACGCTATCCGGCACACCGTCCCGTCCGGCCAGCGGCCCGAAGTGTTCGCAATGAACCCAGCCGGCGGGCGGGTCTACGCAATCAGCTCATACAGCTCCAACATCTCGGTCATCGCCGACTCGCTGACCGGGGTCGAGGAAAGCCCCAGGCCGCAAGCCTTGAGCCACAAGCTCGAACCGACGATGGTTCGTGGCGTGCTGTTCCTGCCGGGACTCGGGACACGATCCGAATTGCCGGGCAATTCGGTCATGTCCCCCGCCGCGCTGCTGGATGCGGTGGGCCGGAAGGTACTGAACCTGAAACCCGGTGCGAATGATGTGCGCGGGCTGGCTCCGGGCGTCTACTTTGTGCGGACTGTGAGCCGTGCGCGGCTAGCCGTCGGCTGTCGGAAGGTGGTGCTGACCGAGTAGCGCGGCCGGCGTTGGGCGGTTTGACATGGGCAGAATCCGGCCTAGAATAGTCGCGTGGACAGCTAGGTGGCTGTTCTGCCGCCGGCGGCAGCGGCGGGATTTGTCCGTCAGTTGCTGGCCGTCACCACGGACTTAACCGTAAGACATCAGTTAGAGGAGATGATACCAGCGATGAACCGTATGATCGGAGTACTGACCGTCTGCATCGCGGTCGCCGCGTGCATCGGAACCGCCTCGGCGGATTGGGTAACGGCCACGGTGCCCACCGACTCGTTCCCGGTCGCAGCGGCGTTGAACCCGGTAACCAACAAGATCTACGTGATCGATGAGTTCGGCGACGACGTAACGGTGATTGACGGCGCGACCAACACCACGACTTCGGTGTCGGTGGGCGACAGGCCCCTTGGCCTCGCATTGAACCCGGCTACGAACAAGATCTACGTCGCGAACTGGACCAGCAGCAACGTGACGGTGATCGATGGCGCCACCCTAACCACGACCAGCGTAGCCACCGGCGCAAACCCCTATGCCGTGGCGGTGAACCCGGTGACGAACAAGATCTACGTCGCCGACTTCGGTGACACCGTTCGAATGGGAGGCGTAA
>CAZVCQ010000306.1:0-4366 GCA_964626085.1 uncultured bacterium | reverse complement strand
CGCCACCTTTCGAAAATGGGGACTGTCCCGCAGCGAGTCGGACGCAGCTGCTCCGAGGGACTGTCCCCTGTTTTCGAAGATGCCGCCGCACTCGACCGCGCCGCGCTTCTCTGCAAGGCCGACCTGCTCACCAACATGGTACGTGAGAAGGAATTCACGTCACTGCAGGGACGCATCGGCGGCATCTACGCCCGCAGACTGGGCGAGCCAGCGGCAGTGGCCGACGCGATTGCGGAACACTACTTGCCCCGGTACATCGGCGACAAGCTGCCGGCAACCCGCAGCGGTGCCCTGCTCTCTATCGCCGACAAGCTCGACAACATCGTCGCCGCTTTCCTGACCGGCGAGATTCCCACCGGTTCCGAAGACCCGTTCGCCCTCCGCCGTCAGGCAACCGGGCTGCTGACCATCGTGCTCAAACAGAACTTGCCGATTGACATCGGCGAACTCGTAGCCGCAGCCATTGGTCTGTTCCCGTCCGCCAAGGACGAACACGCCACCCAGATCCCAGGCCTGCTCCGCGAACGGCTCAACGCCCTGCTTGCCGACGAGGGGATCCGGTACGACATTGCAGCCGCGGTCATGGAAACGAGCTGGCAGCAGCCGGCACAGGCCCTGATTCGGGCCAATGCGCTCGCCGCGTTCCGCGACGAGCCGGAATTCCTGAAGCTCGTGGTCGGCCAGAAGCGCGTGGCCAATATCCTCAAGGGTCAAATGGTCGAAGGCCTGCTCGCCGAGCCGCTGCTCGCTGAGCCGACCGAGAAGCAACTCTGGCAGGAGTCGCGAAAGGTCGAGCCCGACCTCGACCGCGGCCTGGCCGCGCACGACTACCGGCGCGCCTTCGAACTGCTGCTTGGCCTACGCCCGACCATCGACAAGTTCTTCGACGATGTGCTGGTGATGGCGAAGGAAGAAGACCTGCGCACCAATCGCCTCCGCCTGCTCGCCTATGTCCGCTCCCTGTTCGGCAAAGTCGCCGACCTCTCCAAGATAGTCATTGAAGGACAGTAGCGGCCCGGTGAGGAAAACGGGGACTGTACCGCGCGTCCTCGCGCTCCAAGGGACTGTCCCCGTTTTCCTGCTTGCATTCTGCATCCTGTCCTGCGGCATTCCTGCTCCCAATCGCCAATCGCCAACCGCCAATCGCAATTCGGCGTCTGCCCCTCGCCCCTCGCTGCCGACGATTGAGCTGCGCATCAAGGACGCGCACGTCTTTGCTGAAGTCGTGTCCCGGCCGGAAGACCGCGCCCTCGGCCTGATGTTCCGGCGCAGCCTCGCGCCTGACTCGGGCATGCTGTTCGTGTTCGACACCTCCGACTTCCAGCGCTTCTGGATGAAGAACACGCTGATTCCCCTGAGCATCGCCTACATCACCCGTGACTCGCTGATCACGGATATCCTCGAAATGGCCCCGCTCGACACAACTACACCCTACTCCTCGTCGAAGCCGGTGCTCTACGCGCTGGAGATGAACTCAGGCTGGTTCCAGTCCAAAGGCATCAAACCCGGGGAGACCGTCCGGGGAATTCCGCACAGGTAGCCGCCAGGCCGGCAACAACCCGACTACTGGCGCTCTTTGCGGAGCCGGTAGAGGCGTTCGGTGAAGCCGCCCTCGTCGAGGAAACGGCCTTCAAGCTGCCGGAGTTGCCGGTCGAGCAGGAAACTGGTCTGGTGAATCAGGCAGATGAGCGTGTTGGCGGCAGTCTCGGGGTCCCCTCGTTCGACGAGGTCCGAATAGGTCCTATAGGACCTATTGGGCCTATAGACGAGCTCCCGGACCTCGCGCGTCCGCGCGTGGTCCTTGGACCAGAGCGGAAGCCCCTTGTGTCTGAGGAAATCCTGATAGTCGAGGAGGAGTTCCTCTAGGCTGGCACGGGCCACGCCCACTAGTTTGAGTTCGGTCTTGCGCGAGGTGCCGGATGCCTGGCTTGCCTCGGCGATGTTCTGCCTGCCTGACCGCGCGGCTTGGACCATCTGGTCGTGCGTGCGCGAGCGCCTGTCAATAAACCGGTCGCAGAACGCGACAGTCGCATCGTAGACGATCTCCGACATCTGGAAGGACTTGAGCTTCTGGTATCCCCCGTGCGGCGGTATGAGTGGCTGTTCAGGTTCCCGGTGCGAGGTCACAGGCGTGATAGTACCAGGACGCAATCCCACGTCAAGACATCTGACCAACAGGCCTGAGCGTTCTGTCTACATCGGCCTCGGCCCGGGCGCGGGCGGGAGTGTCGGAAGGCTTGAGTCCCAGACCTCAAGCGCGGCGGCAAGAATACGCCTGAGCAGCTTACGGTCCATCTCCGCCGGCCAGTCCGTAGCGTGGAAGTCGGCAACGCTCCGCCTACGGCGCGGCGTGTCCGGCAACGTAGTCCTGGCAATATTCCCGGCCCACATAGCCGCCTGCCTGTACCGGACAAGCGTACGTGCGTCGCAACGGACGGACTCGGCTGCTTCGAGCCCGGCTTTGTGCGCCCTCTCGTATGCCTCAAGCGCAGCTTGTCCATAGCGTCCTGCTGCCATCGACCACTCATGAAAGCACATCTCGGCGTCGGTCACGACCCGGTGTTTCGGCTTCACCGCCATGATGGCAAAGGCCTCATCCGGCGGCGGCATCCAGTCGAGCTCATCGTGCTCTCGAATGTCCTCGAACACGAGCCCAACCGCCGCCTCCATGTACTCAGGGATGGGCGCGACGAGGTTCTGCTTCTTCGCCCACTCCTGCAGCCGCGTCAACCGTTCCTGCCGCTTCGACTCCTTCTTTCCGCGCGTGCGATAGAGCGCGTTGAAGACTTTGCGCGCGTACTGGGCCGTCCGGCGCCTAAACCATGAGGCAGGTGAGATGCCCATGGCCGTCAGCTCGGTATGCAGGAAATGCTCAAACACCTTGCGCAGCACCCAGTAGCCGGCCCGGCGCCGCACACGCAGCACTTGGAGTTCCTCGTCCGGACTTGAAGTGCGGGAGCAAAGCTCCCGCTTTTCCGCGCCCCCCGGCACGCACACCAGAGCCCGGCTTCCGGACACTATGCGCGGCAGCGGTGCTGCCTCGGCTAGCTTCCGCGCCGGCTCCGGAATCGGGAGCGACGTGTAGCAGCCGAGCACATCCTTCAGGTCCCCGAACCCGGCCCGAACCGCGCGCAGGTACTCAACCACTGTCAGCAGGCTTGCGCTCTCCATCCCGCCGTGCCCCAACCTGCGCGCGAGCCTCTCCCCTGCCCGCGACTTCCCCATCGCATCGGCCACCCCCTGCTGCGTCATCCCCGCTCTCTTCCTCAACTCGACGAGACGCGATGAAAGCCCGCTCACCAGTTCCTTCCGCCCGCGCTCCTGCTCAGTCATAAACATGCGTCAGGCCCAGGAACGGAGTTGAACCGCCAAGAACGCCAAGGTCGCCAAGAGGATCTCATGCCTTCCGACTCCGTCCGAACCTTTGTGTCTTCGTGTCTTTGTGGTAAGACTCCGAGTCCCATCAGTCCACCGCTCCCGCCCGTTCCATCTTCTCATACAGCTTCATCACCGCTTCCTTCATCCGCCGGAACGGCTCCGGGTCGAGCTTCCTTTCCACCGGCCACTCGTCCAACCTCGCCAGCGCCTTTCTCCGCCAGCCCGGCTTGGCCTTGCGCACCCGCCGCAGCGTCGCGAACACCTGCCTTCCATACGCCTGCAGGTGAGCCGAATACGTGTGCTTCCAGCCAATGTGCAGCTCGTTCAGCACGTCGTTGAACAGACGCCGCAGCCGCAAGTCCCGCATCTCGGCCCGGCCCCGCGCGGTAGACTGTCTGACTCGCTCTGCCGCAGCTACGGCGCTCCGCACACGCAGCTTCGCCTTGTGTTTCAAACCCACGTGGTAATACAATGCCCGACGTCCAAGCAGTGGCGGCAAGGTGGCAATCGTTGTGAGCAACTGCCTGGATGCCTGCTCCTCGGATACAGTCTCCTTTGACGTGTACCGGTCGAGGATATCCAGCAGCGACTCAATCCCGCACCCGCACACCCGCAGATAATCCAGCAGCCGCACGAACCCCGGCCCGGACCGGTAATGCCCGGTCTCCATCTTCGATATCTGCGCCTTGCCCGTCCTTCGGTCCAGCCCCAGCATCAGTGCAACGGCCTCCTGTGAGAGCCCGGCTCGTTCCCGCAACAGCCGCAAACGCCTCCCTACTTCCTTCGGAAGTAGAGTAGAATCTGACGGCTCATTTGAGGCGCGCCGCACAGTCCTAGTTTCCTATATGTCCTCTCGAAGTCAAGCACTGAAATAGCGCAAGTTCATCACTCATCGCTCATTACTCATCGCTGAGGAATCTCCCCTACCCCGCTCCCGGCTGGCGCGAACGGGACATGGGTTACACTTTATTATCAGGACATGGGTTAC
>CAZVCQ010000305.1:0-4371 GCA_964626085.1 uncultured bacterium | reverse complement strand
CGTCAGTTCGTGGCCGTGCGTCCCAGACTACCGGTTTCCGGCCGGCCTCCTAGGGACCAAGAACTACTTCTTGGTCTTCTCTTTCAGAGGTTTGGTCGGCTGGCTGTCTGACTGTTTGTCTGACTGTTTGTCTGACTGCTTGTCAGGCTGCTTGTCTTCCTGTCGGTCTTGCCGCTTGTCCGGCTTCACTTCCTCGGCCGGCGGCTTCTCTCTTTCCGCCGAGGTGGCCTGCTTCCTCTGGACGCGGAACGGGTACTCGAAGGAACTTGAAACGCTCCGGTTGTTCTTGACCGCTGCCTTGAACCGGGAACCGCGCACCTGGCGCACGGCGACGCTGTCGAGTTTCGACGAACCTGAGCTGCGGCGCACGGCAGCACTCAGTACCCGGCCGGCGCTGTCCGTCTTCACGTTGAGCAGCACGGTGCCGGTGTCGAGTGCATCCGCATCCGCCAGCGGCGGCGACTCGAGCAGCACCGGTCCGGACACGATGCGACCCTTCTGCTTTGCCGAAGAGACGCGGACGGGTTGCCCGCTGGTGGAAGGTACTGCAGACAGCGCTTCACGAGATTCCTCGGCAGCGACTTCCATCCTGGGAACGATACCGCGTACTGGTGCAGCGGGGGGCTTCGAAGTGGATGTGGCGCCGGTCGCCCCGGCGCCCTTGGTCGCGTAGCCGACACTGGTCTTCTCCGCGTCCCGAGCTGCCGTGGCCGGACCTGGAGCGAGCTCGTCGGATCGGCCTTCGGCTTCGGCAAATGCCCCGCCAGCGGCTTTCTTAGCCTCCTCACTCTCCACGGGCCGTCTGGCGACCGGCTGTTCGGCATCCCTCCTGAGCACGGAAGGAAGTTCACCGACCGGCTGCATCGGACCGTGCCTTGGCATGAGCGTCCGCCACCCGACGAGCACCACCACCAGGACGACCACGAATCCCGCCGCAGCCGCCGCCAGCTTGGGCCACACGAACGACGGCCGGTACGACGGCATCAGCTCGCGCCGCCGTTCACGGAGACCGCGCCAGACCCGCGTTCGCTGCCAATCCCAGTAGTCCTCGGCGAGTTTCGGGTGCTCGACGCTCTTGGCCAACCGGCTCAACTCCAGTATCTGGTCGAGTTCGCGCCGGCAGTCGGCACAGGTCTCGAGGTGGCGAACGACCTGGTCGGCCCGGGGCTGGTCGAGCTCCTTGTCGGCGTACGCGCCGAGCCATTCCCGAATCGAACCGCACGTCTGTTTCATGTTGCCGGCATGTACTCCCGCAGGAGGTCGCGCAGCTTCTCGCGCGCCCGGTTCAGCCGGGACATCACGGTGCCGACCGGGATGCCGAGCGCCTGGCTGATTTCACCATAGCTCATTTCTTCGTTCACCCGCAGCACGAAGACCGCCCGTTGGTCCGGCGGCAACTTGGTCAACGCCTGGTCCAGGTCCCGCCGCAGACCGGAGTCCCAGGACTGCGCCCGCGGGTCGGCGATGTCGGCCGATTCGTCATCACCGTCGGCCATCGGCAGGGGGACGAAGCGGAACTTCTTGCCCCTTTTCAGGTGGTTGAAGCAGAGGTTCACGGCAATCCGGCGAATCCACGTGTAGAAATGGTATTGCTCGTCAAACCGCGCAATCGCCCGATAGGCCCGGATGAAGGTCTCCTGGGACAGGTCGTCAGCGTCCGCGTGGTTACGCGTGAGCGAATAGGTGACTTTGTAGACACTCGCCACATATCGTTTCATTAGTTCGTCAAAAGCCTCGGTGTCGCCCGATTGGACGCGGTGGATAAGCTCAACGTCGCTTGCCCGCGCCTCGGGCTCACCCATTCAATCTACCGTTGTCGGGCGGGGAGTATTCCGGGAATTATCCGAACCTGCGGCCCTGGAACTTGCCACCTTTGACCAAGCCTTCGTAGTGTCGCATTACCAGGTGAGCTTCAATCTGCTGCAGGGTATCGAGCGCGACGCCGACGATGATCATCAGCGTGGTGCCGCCGAAGTAGAACGGCACGCGGAGCGCGCCCATGAAAAACGTGGGCAGGAGCGCGATTATCACCAGCGAGAGCGCACCGGGCAGGGTAATGAGGGTGACACTGCGGTCGATGTGCTCGGCTGTCTTCTGGCCGGCCTGCTTGCCCGGAATCGCGCCGCCGTACTTCTTCAGGTTGTCGGCGATGTCGCGCGCGTTGAACACGACCGACGTGTAGAAGTACGTGAAGAAGATAATCAGGGCCGCGTAGAGCAGGTCGTACAACCAGCCGCCGGGGTTCAGCATGCTCTGCAGCGACACGAGCCACGGAGCCTTGAGGAACTGGGCAAAGGTCGAAGGGAACACCACCAGCGATTGCGCGAAGATGATGGGAATCACGCCCGCGGTCCAGACCCTTATCGGCAGGTGGGTCCGGTGCTCACGGTACATCTGCCGGCCCACGACCCGACCCTGATACACGACCGGGATCTTCAGCACCGCCATCGTCAGCAGGACGACCCCGGCATAGACCGCAAAGATGACCGCTGCCAGCAGCACCAGCGCCAGCCACGATAGCTCGCCGGCCCGGACCATCGATATCGTCCGACCGATGTCCTGCGGCGTGCTGTCCAGGCAGCCGACGAAAATCAGGAACGAGATACCGTTGCCGATGCCCCGGTCGGTAATCTGCTCGCCCAGCCACATGGCCAGAATCGTGCCGGCCGTGAGGGTAATAATAGTCATCATCCGGAAGAAGAAACCGGACTGCATGACGATCGGCCCGAACTGGGTTGCCGGCTGGCTTTCGAGGTAGATGGCGATGGTGGAGGACTGGATGATGGCCAGCGCGACGGTCGCGTAGCGGGTGTACTGGTTGACCTTCTTGCGTCCCTCTTCCTCGCGCTGGAGTCTCTCCAGGTAAGGGAAGACCGAACCGAGCAGCTGGAACACGATTGACGCCGAGATGTAGGGCATAATCCCGAGCGCGAAGACCGACGCCCGGGAGAGCGCGCCGCCGACGAAGATGTCGTACAGACCGAAGACTGTTCCCCGCATCTGGCCGAGCATGTAGGCCAACGCGTGAGCATTGATGCCCGGGGTCGGGATGTGCCCGCCGAGGCGGTAGACCACGACCATTGCCAGTGTGAATATTATCTTCCGGCGCAGGTCCGGAATCTTGAAGATGCTGCCGACCGAACCGGTCAACTTAGGACCTCGGCCTTGCCCCCGGCCTTCTCAATCTTCTCGCGTGCCGACTTCGAGAAGGCATGGGCCGTGACCGATAGTGCCTGGGCGACTTCGCCGCCGCCGAGGACTTTGACTAACTCGCGCTTGCCGACAAGTCCCCTCTCCCGCATCAACTCGATCGTCACCACCGAAACCTCAAGCTCCGCGAGGTCGGTCAGGCTGACCGGGGCGTACTCCTTACGGGTGGGATTGACGAAACCGCGTTTGGGAATCCGGCGGTAGAAAGGCATCTGGCCGCCCTCGAACCGGGCATCATGCCGCGGTGCCGAGTGCTGGCCCGCGCCGCCGTGCCCCCGGCACGAAGTCTTGCCGTGGCCGGAACCGGGGCCGCGGCCGATCCGCTTCCGCCGCTTGGTCGAGCCCGGTTCGGGTTTCAGCCCACCGAGCTTCACAGTTCCTCCACCTTGAGGAGGTGCTTGACCTGGAATATCATTCCCCTGATGACCGGTGTGTCGTCGTGGACGCGCGTCGCCCCGATCCGGCGCAACCCGAGCGCGCGCGCCGTCCGCTTCAGCGTCTGTTTCTGGTCAATCAGGCTCTTAGCCAGCGTGACTTTCAACTGCTTCATTCTCTGACTGTCTCCTGGCAAAGTGGCTGACCGGCTTGTTCCGGGCCGCCGCCACCTGTTCAATGGTCCGTAACTGCCTGAGCGCCTCGATCGTGGCCCGGGCAGTGTTGTAGGAGTTGCGCGAGCCCAGTGACTTGGAGAGCCCATCGCTCAGTCCGGCTGCTTCCAGCACCGCCCGCACCTGCGGGCAGGCGATCAGACCGGTACCGCGCGCCGCCGGCTTCACGAGCACGTGGCTGGCTCCGTACTTGCCTCTGGTCTCGTGCGGAATTGTATGGCCGGCAATCGAAACCCTGGTCATGTCCTTGCGCGCCCGCGTCGTCGCCTTGCGCACGGCAACCGCGACTTCCGCCGCCTTGCCGTGCCCCAGGCCGACCATGCCTTTGCCGTCGCCAACCACAACCGATGCCGACAGCCTCATCCGCTTGCCGCCCTTCATCACCTTCGACACGCGCTTGATGTTGATGACGCGCTCAATCAGTTCCGGCTCGAGCGGCGAGCCCCGTCCTTGTTGGTGCATCAAAACTCCAGACCTCCTTCGCGCGCGCCCTCGGCGACTGCCTTGACGCGGCCGTGGTAACGATAGCCCGCCCGGTCGAAAACGACCTTCT
>CAZVCQ010000304.1:0-4385 GCA_964626085.1 uncultured bacterium | reverse complement strand
TGCGGGTCAAACGGCTCGATATCGTCGAGCCCCTCGCCGGTGCCGGTGAATCGCACCGGTACGCCCAGTTCCATTACTATCGGAATCAGCACCCCGCCTTTGGCCGTGCCGTCGAGCTTGGTGATGATGAGACCGGTCAGTCCGAGCTGTTCGTTGAACGCAGCGGCCTGACGCAGACCGTTCTGTCCCACAGTCGCATCCAGCACCAGCCAGACCTCGTCCGGGGCTTCGGGTTTTACCTTGGCGCAGACCCGCTTGATCTTGACCGCCTCGTCCATCAGGTCCTTGCGGGTGTGGAGCCGGCCCGCGGTGTCGACCAGCACGACGTCGATGCTCTTCTGCACTGCCTTCTTGATCGTGTCGAAAGCAACCGCGGCCGCGTCCTGCCCCTGTACCGAGGAGACGATCTCGACCCCGGCCCGCTTCGCCCAGATCCCGAGCTGCTCGGCTGCGGCATCGCGGTAGGTATCGGCCGCGGCAACGACGACGCGCCGCCCCTGGTCGGCGAAGAGCCGGCACAGCTTGCCGACGGTCGTCGTCTTGCCCGACCCATTCACACCGACGATCATGACAACCAGAGGAGGTTGGGGCTTTGGACTTTCGACTTTGGACTTTGGACTTAGCAGTCCTGCGATTTCGGTCTCCAGGACATCGCGCCGGTCACCGGTCGCGTGCTTCACTTTCTCGACCAGTATTTCGGTTGCCTTGACCCCGACATCGGCGGCGAGCAGCGCCTCTTCCAGTTCCTCGGTATTGGCCGCCACCAGCAGCCGCTGGAACACGTGGCGGGTCTTGGCCAGACCGCTGGCCAGCTTGGTGAAGCCGGCACCGATTCGGGCGAATGGGTTCACGGACTAGCTTGCGGCGACCGGCTGCGCCTGCCGGCGGTAGTCGGCCAGACTGACCGACACGAGCGTAGAGATACCCGGTTGCTCCGCGGTCACGCCGAACACAACGTCGGCGCGTTCCACGGTCAGCCGGTTGTGGGTGATGATAACCACCTGAGTCTTATCGGATATGCCCTTGAGATAGTCGGAGAAGCGTCCAACGTTGGCATCGTCGAGCGGCGCGTCCACCTCGTCGAGGAAACAGAAGGGTGCCGGCTTCACCCGGTAGAAGGCGAACAGGAGCGATACCGCGAGCAGCGCTTTCTCGCCGTCGGAGAGCTGCTCGAGCCGCTTCGGGTTCTTACCCCGCGGCTTGGCGACGATCCCGATTTCGGACTCGAGCGGATTCGCATCGTTCGTCATCACCAGGTCGGCCTCCCCCTCGAGGAACAGGGTCTGGAAGATCTCGCGGAAATGACCTCGCACCTCGCTGTAGGTTGCCGCGAACTGCTCCTGCGCGTGCCGGTCGATCTCGGTCAGTGCGCTCTCGAGGTTGACCTTGGCCGCAGCCACGTCCTCGCGCTGAGTCACGAGCTTGGCCAGGTCGGACTTCTCCTGGGCATACTCCTGGGCCGCGAGCGGGTTCACCTGCCCGAGCGCCTCGAGCCTTTGCCGAACCTGAGCCAGCCGCTCCTCGGCGCCCTCGGCCGACTCGGGCTGGAACGCGGCGATATCGGTTCCATAGCTCGACTTCGCCTCTTCGCTGATTGCGGCAAACTGCTGGTTCAGCTCGTAACGCTTCAGCCGCTGCTCCATCAGGACGTTCTGGTTCCGTTCCTGAGCCTGGCGCAGCTCGGCCAGGTTGGCCTCAAGCGCCTCCTCGGCCCGGGCCAGCTCGGCAATCTGCAGCTTTCCGGCTTCTTCCTCGAACCCGGCCAATACGGAACGCGCCTGCTCGATCTCCACCGCGCGTTCACCAATTTCCTTCTCCAGAACCTTGCTCTCCTCGTGATTGCGCTCCGCTGCCGCCGTGTACTCCTGCAGCCGGTGCCGGCCGTCGTCAATCTGGCGCTTGGCGAAAGCGTTCTCGGCCTCGAGCCGTGACCCGGCCTGCCGTGCCTCAGAGAGCTCGGCCAGCGCCTGCGATGAAAGCTCCAGCCCGGCTTTGACCTGCTGTTCGAGGTCGCGGGCCTCAGTTTCGGCCCGCTGGAGCGCACCGGTGCCGGACTGGGTCTGTGCCTCGAGCTCACCCGAGGCAGCAACCAGCGCGGCTCGCCTCTCCTCAGCCGCCCGCATCTGGGCCGCCACCGCGTGTTGTGCGGCACGCAGCCGCTCCACGTCCCGACCCAGCTCATCCCCGGTCGCGGAAATCAACGCCAGCGATGCGTCGAGCGAAGCCTTCTTCCGTCCGGTTTCCCCGACCTCGAACTCAACCTGTTCGATCTCCTTCTCCAGTTCGCCGCGGCGAACGATCAGGGCGGCATCGCTCGCTGCCGTTCGCGCCAGTTCCCCATCGACCGCAGTGAGCCGCTCGCCCTTGTCAAGTATCGCCCGGCTCGCGCTCAACCGTCCGCTCTCACGGCCCTCAACCACCAACCGCCCGTCGGAGAACCGGCACACGCCGTCCTGCGTCACGAACGACCAGTCCGGGAACTGCTGCGATAGCCGGTCCAGTTCACCCGAGCTGCCCGCCACGAGGCATCCGTTGACCAGATGCTGCAGTACGGTCGGCGCCCCGGTCTTGACCTTGACGAACTCGGACAGAGGCCCGGTGATGGCCGAGTCCGAAGGTATAACTCCGATCGCCGGGGCCTGAACCCCTGGACCCCTGGACCCCTGAACCCCGCCTCCTGTCAGGAAGCCAAAGCGCAAGTCCGGACGTTTCCCGGCCAGTTCCGCGAGCTTCTCCGGCCCGGGTACGTCCGCAACAAGGAAGTCAACCACCGTGTAGAGCGCTGCCTCGCAGGCCCGCTCCCACCCGGACGCGATGTCGAGGAATGCGCTTGCTTCGCCGCGCAGAGCGTCGGCCAGCGCCGCCCGGCTCGTCTCAGCCTGCTCGCTGGCAATCGCGGCACGCAGCAGAGCGAGTTCGGTCTCAAGGCCGGCTTTCTCCTCGCGCAGCTTCGCGTCCTCGCCGCGCAGCCGGTTCCGTTCGTCACGGGCCTGGGTCAGCTCGGCACGCAACGTCTCCAGCCGCCTGCGGCCCCGCTCGATCGCCGCTTCCGCCTCGGAAATCTCCCGGCGAGTTCCCGCGACTTCCTCCTGGTTGTGAGCCAGACGCGACTTCACGGCGTCCGCCTCCGCGACCAGCCGTTCGTTGGTTTCGCGTTGATTGTCGAGGGCCGCTTCGAGCCTTGCCAGCTCCTGCCGGCCGTCCAGCCCCCGCTCGAGCTGCTCCTGTGCCTGCCGCCGGAGCTCGGTTTCGTGACTACGTAGACCGTACAGCCGCTCCTCGAGTGACTGCACTGTGGTCCGCTGGCGTTCGAGTCTCTCCTGCGCCCGAGTCTGTTGCTCGTTCGCAGCGGCCAGCCGCTCCAGCGTCTGTTCGAACGTCTCCTCCATCTTCCGGACGTTCTCCGCCAAGGCGGCGCGCTGGGTCTCGGCTTGCCTGGTCGCGCCGGCGAGCAGTTCAACCCGCTGCCGCGCCAGCAGATTCTGCCCCTCGAGATCGGAGAACGCTTGACGCTGGGCCTGTACCTTCGCGGCCAGCTCGTCCTTGAGCGCCTGCAGGTCCCGCACCCGGCCGCGCTGCGTCTTCAACTCTTCATCGAGACGTTTGATCTCGGCGACCCGCGTGGCCTCGGCCTGCTCCATCGCCTCGGTGTCGGCCTGAGCCCGCTCCAGGTCCCGCCGCATCGCCTCATAGTCGGCCTTCAACTCCAGCAGCCGCAGTCCCTTCTCCTCGGTCTTCAGTTTGTCATGGGCCCGGAGCCGACCAGCCTGCCGCTGCAGGCTGCGCACGTACCGTTCGCGCTCCGCGATGATGTCGTCGAGCCGCAGCAAATCGCTGTTGGTCAGATCGAGCTTGCGCAAACAATCGGCCTTGGCGTCCTGATACTTGGCCAGCGATGCCGCCTCCTCGAACATCTTACGGATGTTGCCGGAAATGATCTCGCGCATCTGGCGCAGGTCGAATATCGAGTAGGCCTTGGTGCCTGCGCTCGAGGAAAAGAACACCTCCTGGATGTCGCGCAGGCGGCAGGGCTGTT
This sequence comes from uncultured bacterium, assembly GCA_964626085.1. Taxonomy (GTDB): domain Bacteria; phylum Hydrothermota; class Tepidihabitantia; order Tepidihabitantales; family Tepidihabitantaceae; genus UBA2258. The sequence goes on along the minus strand of CAZVCQ010000304.1, from coordinate 349 downwards.
TGTTCAGGAAGTACTCGCTCTCGCCTGAGCGGAAATACCGCCGTCGGATCTCGACCTCGGTCACTGCCTGCCCCTCGCCCTGCCCGACACCATCCAGCACCAGCTTCACCTCGGCGAAGTTGACCGGCGCGACGGTGGCGGTGCCGCCGAATATCAAATCCTCATTCTTTGCGCAGCGCAGCAGGGTAAACGACTGCTCGCCCAGCACCCAGCGGAGTGCGTCGAGGACGTTGGTCTTGCCGCAGCCATTCGGCCCGATGACCGCGTTCAGTCCCGGGGAAAACCGCAGCGTCGCTTTGTCCTGGAAAGACTTGAACCCGATGAGCTGGAGCTCTTTTATTCGCACTTC
>CAZVCQ010000303.1:0-4406 GCA_964626085.1 uncultured bacterium | reverse complement strand
GGCCAGAGCGATTCCGGCCAGAACCAGACAGACTCCTGCGGTCTTTGCTGCGTTCACTCCATCCTCCTGTTTGTTCAATGGCCCGAGCTACTTCCCAAGCGCGAAGCGGGCGCCGATTTCCAGACCGGCGGCTGGAACCGGAGAGTTGAGTCAACGATGCAGGCCGAGCCGAAGACTCCTACCCCACCGTCAAGGTGCATCTTGTCCGGGTCGACTCCACCCATGTACTGCAGCGAGACGTAGTCGTAGTAGTTGCGGTCAACGGCAGTGACCTCAATCCTCACGTGGTCGAGCGGCAGGCTATCGACTGCCTGGGTCAGCGTGTCCCAGTAATAGTACAGGGGGTCGAACGTCCACGAGTCACGGCGGGTACTCGTGAGCATCGGCCCGTATCGCTGCAGGCTGCTGTCTTCGCCCGACCGGTACCAGATGTCCATCTGCTCCAGATAGCCGTCGGTGCCGCGGCTCTCGCGCCAGTAGTACGCCACGTTGATGCGCGCATACGTGTCGCCGGGCCACGGTACATCGAATGTCGTATCGACGCGCAGACTGTCGAAGGCGAACTCACCCGGCACGACGGTGCTGCCCGTGACCCGGGCTCCGCTCGGGTACGTCGCTGACAGGGAATAGCTGTCCCCAGGGACGACCGGCAGCGAATCGGTACGGTAGCAGCCGGCGGAATCGGCCACCGGACCAAGAACGGTCAACACGCCCCGGTGGCTGATGCTGACCGCTGCGCCGGTCGTTCCCTGCCACTGATTCGTATCGGGGACGGAGTCGTAGTATCCCAGGGTCATGCCTGCCAACAGGGTAACCGTGCTCTTGTTCGTGCGCAGCAGGCAATGGACGTTCGGTTCGGGCTTGTACTGCTCCACCGCGGCGTCGCATCCGAGCGCCAGCAGCAGGCACATGAAGGAAATGACTGGGAGCTTCAAGTCCCGGTCCGCGTCATTCGGCATTCGGACTTCGCGTCTTGTCCTCATCAGAATCCTCCCCTTATTCCGAAGCTCGGAATCGGAATGGGCAGCAGCGTGAACGGAGTGCGTTCTACCCGGCCGTGCGAGTTCACGTCGTAGAAATACCACATCACGTTTTTCTGGGCGTAGGCGTTGATGACCTGCAGGTACCAGGTCCAGCCGGTGCCCAGCCACTTGAAGTCCTTTTCGATGCCGACATCGAGACGGTGATACGGCGGCAGCCGGTAATTGCCGCGCCGGCCGTTGATCCCCACCCAGTAGAACTGAGTTCCGCTGTCCGTGCCGGGCCACATCCCGAGGTCTTCGTTGACGTACTGGAACTGGCCGATCGGTCCGGTGTAGGGAAACCCGGTTCGCAGGACCCACTGCAGATTCAGTCTGTAGCCGCGTCCGAGCCCGGTCGTCCAAGCGACGTTGAAGTTGTGCCGCGCGTCGAATGTCGGATAGTAGCTGGTTCCCTCGAAGGTCCGGCGCGTCACCCCGAGGCCATACCCGACCCAGCTTCCCTTCCATTTCAGCAGCAGTTCCGCCCCGGCTGCCCAGCCGGTGCCGAGGCTGAATCTCACCGAGTCGCTGGTTGAATCGCCGCTGAAGAGATCGGGCAGTCCCGAATACGTCTCGATCAAGTTGCCCATCTGCTTGTAGTAACCATCGAGGCTCACCTGCGCGTCGTCGGACAGCCATTTCTCGGCTCCCAGCGTGTAGTGAGCGGCTGACACCGGCGGATTGTCTTTGCTTGCCGGAATCCACTGCTGGAAGAACGAAGCCGGCAGCTTCGCCGCCATCTCGTCGCGCGGGAACGGAATGCTCAGGTACTGGTAGTAGAGCCCGCAGCCGGCGGTTGCAGCAAGGTCCTCCCGCAGGAAGTACTTGGCGCTTGCCCGGGGCGAGCCGCGAAAGTAGTTGCCGCCGCTGAAGTACTCCCCGCGGACGCCGATATTCATCAGCAGCCGGCGCCACGGCTGCCACTTGTCCTCGGCGTAGAGCGCCCCGTACCACGGATGCTCGTTCAGGTCCCAGAACACCTGCGAATCCGCGCCTACGTAGTCGCGCAGGTCCAACTGCTTCACTTCAGCCCCGCACCTGACGGTCTGGCCCGAGTCCACGAAAAAGGTCAGGTCCTCTTTCAGGCCCAGGTCGCCGACCCGCAGCGTCAGGTTCGTGGTCGAGGTGTCACCCCAGTAGTCCATCGCCGACAGCTCGACGCGACTCCGGGCGTAAGTCAGGCCCGCGATTGAGAGCAGCCCGGGCGAGAAGATGTGGCGCCACTTTCCGGCGAGCGTGTAGTTCCCCCATTTGAAATCCATCTTGCTGAATGAGTCGTTCATGTAGATGACGTCGTCGCCCGAGTAGCCGGAAAGGGTCAGCCGGTCCTTCTGCGACAGGTCGAAGTTAGCCTTCGCCTGGAGGTCGTAGAAGTAGTAGGGAAGGTGAATGTACGGGTCCTTCGCCAGCTTGCCGATCGCCCACGTCACGGCGTCGATATAGGTCCTGCGTCCGGCCACGAGAAACGACCCCTTGGGCAACGGTCCCTCGAACATCAGCTTGGTCGTGAGCAGCCCCACATCCCACTTGCCCGAGTAGCGTTCGCTGTTTCCCTGTTTCATCTCCACATCCAGCACCGACGAGACCGCACCGCCGTACTCGGCCGGAAAAGCGCCGGCGTGCAGCTCGGCACTGCTCAGTGCGTCGAGATTGAAAGTCGAGAAGAGCCCGCCCAGATGGTAGGGGTTGTAGACCGTCACACCGTCAAGCAGCACGAGGTTCTGGTCCGGGCTCCCGCCGCGTACGTAGAGCGCGCTCGAGAACTCGCTGACTGCGACTACGCCGGGCAGGGCCGCCAGCGACCGGAACAGGTCCGGCTCGACCATGCTCGGCGCCAGCTTCAGGTCTTTGACTTCCAGCCGGCGTACTCCCACGTCTACCTCGCGTTTGAACCTCTCCCGCGCGGCGGAGACCGTGACCCCGTGCACCGGAATCGGCTCATTCTCCAGCCGCACGTCGAATCGCGTCGCCTCATCCTGCTTCAGACTGAAGGAGCGCTCGACCGTACGGTAGCCAATCATCGAATAGCCGACAGTCCGCTCTCCCGCGGGCACGCCGCTCAGCACGTAGTACCCACTTCTATCGGTCACCGTGCCCACGCTCTGGTCGCTCAGGCAGACGGTGGCGAACGAAAGCGGCTCCCCGGTCCGGCCGTCCTTCACAAAGCCGCTGACCGTCGCGGCCCGAAGCGGCAACACTGCGGGAAAGAACAAACCGGCAACGATGAGCGGATGGAAGAAAGACGCCGTCCGGTGGCCGAACCGGAACCCCGGGACCCCAGGACCCCGGGATCCTTCAGCTCTGCAGACCCCTGCCGTCCTCGCTGCGTTCACTGACTCCTCCTGTCCACTCTGAATTCGCTACTTTCCAAGCGCGAAGCGTGCGCCAAGTTCCGCGCCGACCAGGCCCTCGACCACGCTTCCATTCCAGCTCGCCTTCCAGGCGCCGGTCTGCAACAACTGGTTCCCGTTCCGCCACAGGTTACTCGAGTACAACTGGGTTTCGGCAAACAGGTCAATCCGTCTTGTAAGCTTGAACTTGGCACCCAGCCCTCCGCACCAATGCGTCTGCATGGCAAATAGAAGCCCGGGTGGGGGTGCGTCAGACGACTCGATGTATGACGGTGACCGCGCGCCACCCCAAACGTACGGTTTGGCTCGCCAATCCATCGGTGGTTCGAGCATCACGTCCAGACCGAGCATAGGCAGCAGCTCGAACGCGGGCCCGGCGTCGGCACTCACCCTGACTTGGTATAGGTCAATCCGGCCGGAGAGAACGTTCCACACCGGTCCATACAAACCCTCGACCGTGGCGCCGACAAACGCGGCGTCGTAGTTCACCATCCTCACCTGCCCCAGAAGCTGGTCGTACGCTAGTCCCGAGCTGCCGGCGTCGCCGCGCCATGTCAGCTTGGTGCCGATGCGGAATGAAGGTCCGGCCAGCGCGATGCCGGCCAGAACCAGACAGACTCCTGCGGTCTTTGCTGCGTTCACTCATTTCTCCTGTCAGAGTTCAGCGTCCCTGCCAAGTCCGTTATCTCAGTCGGTCTTGAAGAGCCAAACGTCTCCTTTGCCGGTGCCAGTGGACCCGGTGGAGCCGGTGACGACGTACCCACCGTCCGACGTCTGTGTGATCGAGGAGGCTCGATCCGAGCCGGAGCCACCGAAGGTCTTCTCCCAGAGCTTGTTGCCGTCCGCGTCGGTCTTGATGAGCCAGGCGTCGCTGATGAGATTCTCCGGCGGAGACTTCCATCCGGCCATTATATAGCCGCCGTCAGCAGTCTGCTGAACCGAAGTAGCTTGCTCCGTGCTGTCGGTGCCATACGTTCTTCTCCAGGCTATGTTGCCGCATGAGTCGGTCTTCACCAGCCACGCGTCCACACTG
>CAZVCQ010000302.1:0-4419 GCA_964626085.1 uncultured bacterium | reverse complement strand
GGTGTTAAAGGTAATTGGTGCTAGGGGCTTGGTAGATGAGGAGTTAGGACAAGGACTGCCACGTCAAGAAATAGGTAGTATACACATACTCGGCCTCGTTTGATGGGCCGAGATTGCCCGGGAAAGCGGGGAAGAAGAGAGTGTTCGAAGCGGTGCCCAAGAGGATGCGGACAAGAAGCTAGTCTGCAAGCTCGCCGCTCTGCGCTCTCGCTGGGAGCCGGCCGTCTCCGGCCACTGCGAACTGCCCACTGCAGACGGGTCACTCGCGCCGCCACGCCAGCGGCCTCGAACGCCAACTCAGGCGCGAGGCGTGCCTACCGGGGTCTGCGTCGTGAGCGTCGCCGCAGCGCCGGCAATCCGGACACTCCTGCGTGCTTGACTTGGCAGGGGTCGGTATTATGCTCAGTTCCTTCTCTATGAGTGGCGATACCAAACCACCTGACAAGCTGCAGCAACTGCGTGTGCGTGTGGATGCGGCGAAGACGCCGGCCGAGCGGGTCGAAGCCACATATGCGCTGGCCAAAGAGATATGGCTCAAGGACCCGACTACGGTCAGGCCGCTGCTGGAGCAGGTTGTGGCTGAAGCCGACGCCGCCGGACGACCCATCGATGGCGGCCGGGCCGCGTACATGCTCGGTGAGTTGTCGCGCCGCGCCGGCGACCTCGATGGTGCGGCACGCTGTGCCGAGATCGTGTTCAAGGTCGCGGAGGCAACCGGCGACCGCCGAATTCGCGCGTTCGGGCTCAATCTCGTCGGGTGCATCCACGAGCGGCGCGGTGAGCGTGAGTCCGCGCTGCGGTGTTTCGAGGAATACCTGCAAATCACCCGGCAAACGGGGATGGGGGCTGCCGAGCGATCGGCACTGAATCAGCTTGCCTGCGCTCATGCTCTACGAGGTGATTTGGAGAACGCACTTGAGCGCTACAAACAATGCCTGGAGGCAAACACCAAAGCGGGTGACGCGCACGGCCGGGCCACAAGTTTGTACAACATCGGCTGGACCCTCGCGGCTATGGGCAGATGGACCGAGGCGACCGAGTACTACTACCGGTCAATTGCGCTCTGCGAGGAGCACGGGTTCTACGACCCGCTGGCTTCGGCTCGAATGTCGCTCGGCGAGCTGTTACTCAAGCGGTCCGAGTATGACGACGCAGCATTCATGTTCCGCTCTGTCGTTGAAGGGGAGCGGCAGAACCGACGAGCCGGAGGAGTGTATCGGGAGGTTCTCCTGCATCTGGGCTGGACCCATTTCCGCAAAGGAGACCTGGCCCAGGCAGAGGAGGTTCTGGCCGAAGCAGCCCGGCTGTGCGAGGAGGCAGGAGACCGCGGCGTGCTCGCAACGGTCTGCTGTCGCCGGGCCGAGCTGGCATTGGCTCGGGGCAGGCTCGATGCGGCCGGTGACCTGGTGGCTCAAGCCGAGCGTCATGCGACCGACCTGAATCTGACAAGAGAAAAAGGCGAGGTGTTGCGCGTTCATGCGCTACTGTCTTTGGCCCGCGGCAAGTCGGATCGAGCCCTGGACATCTTTGTCCGCTCCGAGACTACGTTGGAGCCGCTCGGAGACACCTACGAGCTCGCGCTCGCGCGACTGCAGCACGGCCGGGAACTCCTTGAGATGAACCGGGCGGACGAGGCCCGACCGTTGCTTCAGACCGCGGTTCAGACGTTCCGCCGACTTGCTGTTGTGGCCGAGGCCGAAGAGACTGCCATGCTGCTCTACCGTCTAGAGATGAACACCGACCGCACTGCCGCTCTGCTTCAGGGACTCTTGAGCATCACAGCACTCGCACTGGCACCCGGGCGGTTCATTGAGCAGGCACTCTTGATGCTCTGCGACAACTTGCGGTTCGAACAGGGCGCGGTGCTGGTTGACGGCAGACCGGTCGCTCTCCGGGGTAGTCCGAAACTGCCTGAGCTGACCAGCGAGGCGGCCCCTTTGCTGACCGATCTTGCTCTGATACTGCCGGTCAGACAAGAAGGCCGCGAAGTTGGTCGCATCTGGCTCCAGCGAGAAGTGCCCTTGGCGACCCGCGTCAGTCCCGAGGTGCTGGAGGTTGTGTCCGGCACGCTCGCCCCCGTGCTGGTGAAGGTGGGAGAGCTCAAAGCTCTGGAAGCCGACAGTGCGCCGCGGGTCCCGGGGCTGCGGTTTCGGGGAGTTGTGGGCCGCAATCGCGACGTGCGCGAGCTTCTCGGTCTTGTGGCGCGCGTGGCGTCTGCTCCGGTCCCGGTTCTGATCCGTGGCGAGAGCGGCTCGGGCAAGGAGCTCGTTGCCCGAGCTCTGCACGAGTCCGGACCGCGCGCCGACCAGCCCTTCGTCGTCGTCAACTGCGCCGCCGTGCCGGAGAGCCTGCTTGAAGCCGAGTTCTTCGGCGTCGTAGCAGGCGCTGCCACCGGTGTCGCGGCCCGGCCGGGCAAGTTCGAGCAGGCGGGCAAAGGGACGGTCTTCCTTGACGAAATCGGAGACATGGGTCCAGCCCTTCAGGCGAAGTTGCTGCGGGCCATTGAAGGGACGACCATCACGCGCGTCGGGGGTACCAAAGAAACGCCGATCGGGGCTCGGGTCGTTGCGGCGACCAATATGGACCTCGACCAGCGCGAACGTCAGGGCCTGTTCCGGCGCGACCTGCTGTACCGGCTCAATACGGTTCAACTTGTCCTGCCGCCACTGCGCAGGCGACCGGAAGACATCCCGGTGCTGACTCAGTACTACATTGTCCGTGCGGCCCAGGAATACAGCCGGCCGGTTCACGGTGCAAGCGATGAAGTCCTGTCTCTGTTTGCCGCGTTCGATTGGCCAGGCAACATCCGCCAACTCCAACATGTGGTTGAGCGGGCTGTGATACTCTCGACCGGCGACACTCTCTGTGTCGCTGATCTCCCGCCCGAGTTCAGGCAGACCGGCTCGAACGCAAACTCGTCGAAGAGTCTGCGCAGCAGAGTTCGGGGAAGGACAGATGAGTTTGAGAGGGCCTTGCTGATAGACGCCTTGAAGCAGGCAAAGGGAAACACGTCTGAGGCGATGAGGCTCACTGGTCTAAGCGAGAGACACTTCTATCGCCTGCTTCGCAAACACCACCTCAGCAGCCACACCGACTGACAACCTCGGGGAATAGCCCCGACCTCGCTCCGTCACCTCCAGTTTCCGTTCCCCTAAGGGAGCAAATCGGAGGGTCATGAGGTCCTGAATCACTGACAGAAGATGGCAGCTCTCTGCCACTTTGTGGCAGTCATGTCTAACTTCAAGAGAATGGTTGGCTTACGCCGTATCCGGCCCTGCTCGCCACTGACATGAGATGGCAGTAGCTCCGGCTTCTCCCAAGAGCCTCAAGTGGTGCATCTATCCGACTAGCCGCAGTTTACGCTACGGGCTCTTCACGGCACATGCCGTGCATTGGCGCCCGCGTGATGTCAGTGCAGACCAGAGAGTTCGTCGATGTAGCCGCGAAAGCGCGGAAGCTCGGCTGCCGAGTCCCGGCTGGAATAGCCCTTCTTCCCGCTAACTTCGCTACAGCGTCCGACATAGGCGAGTTCGTCTTCAATCCGGCCACACCATATATCCGCTCGGCATGGAAGAGCGTCCGCCTTGAGGACGAAGGTCCCCGGGCGCGGGACATGACCCAATCGTCATCGATTGGGATCGTGTCCCAAGCCTACGCTAATACCGAGAGCGCCGAGGTCCCTCTGGTGGCATTCTTCGGGCCGGGTCTGCTGACCGGTCCGGAATGGAGCCTGGCCGTCGCTCTGGGCCTGGTCTCAAGGGTTCTCGCACTACATCCTGTCTGCGCAAGTCCCTGGGAGGTCCGGTTCCATGCCGTTGTCGGGCGGCCGAGTGGCGGCTGCGTCTGCATAGAGTATCAGGGAGATGCGTTCGGGATCGTCGCGCTGACGAGAGACGTGCGGCGAATCTGGGCGGGCAAATGAGTCGACAGACTAATGGGCAGCATGAAACTCGCGGTCCGGACTAGTCAGTTTCAATGATGAACTCCTTGCTGCCTGCAAGACTGTGGCCGAGATGTAGAAGTTACCAAGCAGGCGACGGCCAGACTATGAGCGGTTTTCAACCGCCGGTGCTTTCTGGCAACGGTAGTCAAGGCCGGCTCTGCTTCCGGCACCGGGTACGTGGTCCGTATGGGGCACTCCAAGGTGCTCGGAGTGCGCCCTGAGCAAAAGACCAACAAGGAGGTTTTCATGCTCAAGAAGCTCACTGTAATCTGCGGGCTCTTGCTCGCAGCATCCGCAGCCATGGCTGAACTTCCGTGGCCATGGATGCCGTTGGACTCAACGCCCTTCCCGGTCGGTGAGGGCTCACACATCACCTATGGTGACGACCGCATGTGGGGTATGTTCCCCACGGAAGATAGCTCTAGGAGTCCGGCCGAAAAGTCTTGACAAGCGTCCTGTTCTATGTTAGTATTGGT
>CAZVCQ010000301.1:0-4422 GCA_964626085.1 uncultured bacterium | reverse complement strand
AGCACGTCCGTTATGCCGCCCTGTAATGCAAGCTATTTTGTACTCCGGGTAATACCTCACGCCAATCTAGCTCGGTTCGGACGGTAAGTCAAGGCCTTCCCGCGACCCAAGAACCGATATAGGATTGACCACAGAGGCCACAGAGAGCACAGAGTTGGTGAAGATCGGAATTCCGCCCCGTACTCTCCAATCTCTGTGTGCTCTGTGGTTCAATATCGGATTCAGGGCGCGAGACGGGTGGTTTGCTGATATGTGTGTAGATTCGGTGGTAAGTAGAAGGGTCGAGTGCGCAGAGATATGGAAGAAAGGAAAGAGGAACGAAGGGAGATGGAGAAAGGGGTTGCTACCAGCCGATAAGAAACGGGATTCCCGAGCTTTCCGAGCCCGGGACTTCCAGCGTCTTGGTGCGGCTCGAGAGGCCGCTGACGATTCGCACGCTCGACTTGGGCACACGCAGGTGCTTCGCCACTGCCTTCACGGCCGCTTCGTTGGCCTTGCCTTCCTGAGCCCGGGCCCTTACTGAAACGAGCAGGGAGCCGTTCGGCTCCCTGCTCACTTTCTCTTCGTGCGCGCCCGGTTTGACTCTGATGCGCAGGCGCATCAGAAGGGGATCGAGAGATCAAGGGATCGAGGCATCAAGTGGCCGGACTCGGACTCCTTCACTCTATCCCTTACTCCCTCTATCCCCTTGTCCCTATCCTACCGGTTTGAACCCGTCCTTGTACCGGTCGAGCAGTTCGGCCCGCTTGCCGACATTCCAGCTCGAGACCGTTGAGAAGTACCCGGTCACGCGCGTGATGAAATCGACCTCGGACGAGCTGCAGTACGGACAGATGTCGTTCAGGCCCCGGCTGGTACGCCCGCAGGCCTTGCAGGTCGTGAACTCGGGCGAGAACGCGATCTGGGCGTTGCGCGTATGGTGGAATGTCTTGAGCACGAAGTTGGCAATCGCCTCTTTGGGCGGCCGCGCGTCCGCCAGCCACACGTGGGTCAAAGCGCCGGCATCAATCATGTCGTGGAACTTGCCCTCGCGGTACACCCGGTCAATCGGGTCAATCGGGTGGCCGACGTTCAGGTAAGTTGAGTTCGTGTAGTAGGCCGAGCCGTCCTCTATGTTACCCTTAACCACCTGCAGGGTGCTGTCCCGGTAGTGACCGAGATCGAGCCGGGCCAGCCGGTACGCGGTTGACTCAGCCGGGGTCTGTTCGAGGACGAACCGCATGTCGTACTGCTGCGACAGCCGGCGGCACTCCAGGTTCAGGAATGCCATCACCTTCAAGCCGAATCGGAACGCCGTCTCATCTTCGTGAAGCTCATGGCCCAGATGGTATTGCACGAGTTCGTTCAAGCCCAGCACGCCGACCAGGTACGTCACCCGCTTCATGCGCAGGTACTCTTCGCCGTCCTGTTTCATGGTCAGGAGCGCGAGCGGACCCTCGTCCTTGAGCGCAAGCAGCTTGTCGATGAACACCTTTTTCTGGATGTGCGCCTTGGCCGTGAGTTCGATGTCGCGCCGCAGCCGCTCGAACAGCTTCTCGTCGTTGTGGTTCGCGACGTACGCCGCGCGCGGCAGGTTGAGCGTGACGTTCTGCAGGGCGCAGTAGCGCATCTTCCACGGAGTCAGCGCGTCGCGCAGGTCCGACTCTTCGAGCTTGAACGACAGGCGGCAGCACTCGCTGATTTTCGCGGTGTTGCCCCGGTCGAACACGAAGTAGGTATTCCCCTTTTCCGTAGCCACTTCCGAGATATGGTACAGGAAATCCTGCCAGCCCGGCGTCGAAAAGAACCGCTCGGTCATGTGCACCAGCGGCTTCGGGAAAAAGAACGGCCGGCCCTTGGCATCGCCTTCCTTGTACACGTCGAACATCGCCCAGACGAAACGCTGCGCCGCTTTCATGTAGTCGCCGTACTTCCGACCCGTGTACTCGCCGCCCGGACCGATGGCCTCGACGCCTTCAAAGTGCGCGGGCACTTCCCAGTACAGGTTGATGTCCGAGAAGATGGCCTGGCCGCCGCGGGCGACATTCTGCTGCGAGTACTCGAATATCAACATCTGGGCCAGCTGGTGCAGGTCGTGGTCGTTCATCCCTTCGGTGAACGGCGCGAAGAAAAGGTTGACGGCGTCCCAGCCGATTGCGCCCGCGAAATGGCCCTGCAGCGCGGCCGAGAACTTCACCATGTGCGCGAGCAGGGTTTCCGGGTGCTTGGCCGGGTGCGCCATCGACAGCGCGTTGGGCAGGGACAGCCCGAACTTCTTCACGTACTCAAGCGACTGGCCTGAGCAGTACGGCCGGTTGATGAACCCGAGGTCATGAAGGTGAATGTCGCCGCGGATGTGCGCGTCGGCCACGTCCGCATCGAAGACCATCGAGAGCGCGAACTGCTTGAGCGTCCACTCGGCGATGGTCATGTTCGTCGCTTCCGGGTTGTGCGGCACGTTGGCGTTCTCGCGGTTCTTGAACAGCATCATCCGCTCGACGTCGTACGCCGGCACGCCGAGGCGCGCGTGGCGCTTGTAGTGCTCGACCAGACCGCGCTCAATCAGCTTCGAGTTAACCAGTTCACGAACCAGCGATGATGTTACCTCTCCTACCCCGGAATTGACGACGATGCCTTCAACCTCGAGCGCAATCTTGTCGGCCTCGGCCGCATCGAGGTTCGTCTCGCGCACGAGCGCCCGCGAAATCCGGGTACGGTCCCATCCTGCAATCGTCTCGCCGGTCGTCTGCACGAACAAGGCGAGGTCGGTAGCTTCAGTCTTGCCGGACAAGAGCTTCTTGATGCCCTCGCGATTGGTCCCGCGGCGCTGTCGGGCGTGCTTCTCACGGTAGAGTATGAAGGCCTTCGCGGTCTGCGCGTGACCGTTCTCTATCAGTATCTTCTCGACTGCATCCTGTACCTCTTCCACCTTGGGCACGTGGTCGCCGCGCGACTCGCGCAGGTGACTGCAGACCTTGTGCGCCAACTCCTCGGCCAGGTCCCGGTCTTCACCGCCGACCGAACGGGCAGCTCGAAAGATGGCACTCCTGATCTTGCCCAGGTCGAAGTCGGCCTTCTCGCCACTGCGTTTCTCAACCTGACGGAAGTACACCTTCGTCGACTCCGCCTGCTTCACGGCATCGTGCAACTGGCCTGCTTTCACTTCTACTTCCGGCACTCTTCCTCCTCTGGGTTCTGCTCTGACTCGCCAAAGTCGCACGCCGGCACGCAACCCCGTACTCGGGAGGATAGAACAACTGCCACAACATCGCCAAACCCGACTTTGACTGATTGCGCGTGTCCGTGCTTCATCGTTTCAGATTCTTCAACTCTTCGACAAAATGCTCCGGGCTGTCAAACTGGCGGTAGACCGACGCGAAGCGCACGTAGGCAACCGGGTCGAGCGCGGACAGGCGCTCGAGCACCAGTTCGCCCAACTCCTGAGACGGCACCTCAAGGCGGTAGTCTTCACCCAGCGTGACCTCGACTGAATCTACCAGATTGTCCAATTCTTCGCGGCTGATCGGTCGCTTGCGGCAGGCCAGCACAACTCCGGCCAGCAGCTTCCCACGGTCGTAGGGTTCGCGACTCCCGTTGCGCTTGACGACCATCAACGGCGTCCGCTCGACGTACTCGTAGGTCGTGAATCGGTTGCTGCATTTCGAGCACTCGCGCCTGCGCCGAACGGCTGCGCCTTCACGCGCGGGCCTCGAATCGAGCACCCGGTCATCGTCGCTACCGCAAAAAGGACACTTCATATAGTAACCTCACAGCATCTTAGCATACAATGGCTGGTAGTCAATACTCACCGATACCATACCCGTGGTCGCGTAACTAATTGCCAAGAGGTTACTTATGACATCAACCTCGCCGACGCTACCATCCTCGCCTCTATCGCTGCCAATCAGTCTTCCCCAACGACCACCCAAGTCAATCCCCCCAGCCCCCTGGTCTATCCACAAGGTTATCCACATGTTAGTAACAGGTTGTCCAGCCCCTGCTGACCTTCAGATGATCATATCCTGAGACCGTTACAGGCAGTGTCTTGCCGGCACGCTCTGTCCACAATCCGCTGCCATCTTGGACCCTGCCGATGCTGGTGACCTTGACGCCATTCACATTACTCGGTACATTCCTCCGGCCGGTGAAGAGCAGCTCGTAGTCCTCTCCGGCCGCCAGCACAAACCGGAGGGGGTCGAACCCGCGGCCAGCGCAGAATCGCCTAGTTGCCGGCAGGAGAGGCAACGAATCGGCCTCCAGGATGATTCTCACCCCGCTCATCTCGCTCAGGTGCCTCGCGTCGGTCGAGAGCCCATCCGACGTGTCTATCAGACCGTGGATAGAGGACTTGATCCTCTTCACCACTGCCAGTCTCGGTATCGGTCGCAGGTGCCGACGTACTATCGGCAAACGCCAGTCGGAGCCCCTAAACCGCACACCGTG
>CAZVCQ010000300.1:0-4424 GCA_964626085.1 uncultured bacterium | reverse complement strand
GAGCGCTGCATCCTCGGCCAGAACGTGAACGTCGACGGCGGCGCGGTCATCGGCAACAACGTGAAAATCCAGAACAACGTCTCAGTCTACACCGGGGCGGTCATCGAGGATGACGTCTTCCTCGGGCCTTCCTGCGTACTGACCAACGTCTCCAACCCCCGGTCTCAGGTCAACCGCCACGCCTTGTATGAGAAGACCGTGTTCAAGCGCGGCTGCACCATCGGAGCCAACGCCACAATCGTCTGCGGCACTACCATCGGCCGCTACGCTCTGGTCGCTGCCGGGTCGGTCGTAGCGAAGGATGTTCCTGACTATGCCCTGGTGATGGGCAATCCGGCCCGCCGGACGGCGTGGATGAGCAGGCACGGACAGAAACTTGGCCCGCCCAACGCGCAAGGCATCATGGTCTGTCCGGAGAGCGGGCTGCGCTACCGCGAGGCATCCCCCGGGGTTGTCCGCTGCCTTGACCTGGACGAGGAGTCCCCGCTCCCGCCCGAGCTGTTGAAATCCACCCGGTCCTACCGCAGCTTCCGGAAAGAGTGAATCCACAGATGACCGGACTGAGTACTATCCGCAGATTACACAGATTACACAGATTTCGGAAGATTCTCTTGGGTGTTCCCGGAAGGACCAGACAGGAATATCATCCACAGATTACACCGATGTCGGAAGATTCCTTCCAGGACCCCGGAAGGTCCGGCCGGACGGAGTATCATCCACAGATTACGCCGATGTCGGAAGATTCACGTGTGGGGATCCAGACGCAGGCAACGCCGAATCAGCATCCACAGATTACGCAGATTACGGAAGATTGCTTCATGGGTCCCCGGAAGGACCAGCCCAGAGTATCATCCGCAGATTACACAGATTACGCAGATTAGTCAGGGCATGAGTATGATGCACTCCGAGCAAGACGCGGCAAGGGACCCCAAGACTTACGCTGTCATTGGTGCGGCGATGGAGGTCCACCGCCAGCTCGGCTGCGGCTTCCTTGAACCCGTCTACCAGGAAGCGCTGGCAATGGAGTTCGATCTCCGTCGACTGCCATGCCAGCGCGAGGTAGAACTGCCGGTGTTCTACAAGGGGAGGCAGCTCGGCACGAGCTACCGGCCCGATTTCGTCTGCTACGGCTCATTGATCGTCGAACTTAAGGCGCTAGCGAAGATAGGCGGCATCGAGGAAGCGCAAGTCCTCAACTACATGAAGGCCGGTAGCTTCGCGACTGGTCTTCTGTTGAACTTCGGGACGAAGGCTCTTGAGTATCGCCGCCTCGTCCTGACCCGATCTGCGGAATCTGCGAAATCTGCGGATGCTACTCCGGACCCTCAACATGTGCAATCTGCGGAATCTGTGAAATCTGTGGATGGAACTCAGGGTCCGGGTTCTGGACATTCCATTGAATCTGTGGAGGGAAACCGATGAAAGTACCGCTACTGGATCTGAAGGCGCAGTATCTGTCAATCAAGCCCGAGATTGACGCGGCCATCGCCGAAGTCCTTGAATCTCAGCGATTCATCCTCGGTCCGCAGGTCAAGGCACTCGAAGAAGCCATCGCGAAGTACTCCGGCTGCGGGTACGGGGTCGGTGTCTCTTCCGGCACCGATGCCCTGCTGATCTCGCTCATGGCCGAGGGAATCGGTCCCGGCGACGAGGTCATCACCACAGCGTACTCCTTCTTCGCCACCGCCGGCTGCATCGCTCGACTCGGCGCGAAGCCGGTCTTTGTCGACGTCGACCCGACAACCTACAACATCGACCCAACTAAGATCGAGAAACTAATAACCAAAAACTGCCGGGCCATCCTGCCCGTTCATCTCTACGGCCAGATGGCAGACATGGACCCGATAATGGACATTGCCAAACGGCACAACTTGGTCGTCATCGAAGACGCTGCTCAGGCAATCGGCGCGGAGTGCGCGACGCGTATTAGTTCCAGGTTCCAGGTTTCTGGTTCTTCGTTGCCGGACCAAGAACTAGAAACTAAAAACCAAGAACTCAGAACCAGCCGTCGGGCTGGTTCTGTCGGCGAATACGGCTGCTTCTCTTTCTTCCCATCCAAGAACCTGGGTGCGTTTGGCGACGGCGGCATGGTAGTGACCAATGACGAGGGACGGGCTGACAAACTACGCGTCCTCCGCGCCCACGGCTCCAAGCCCAAGTACTATCACAAGCTCGTCGGTGGCAACTTCCGGCTGGACACCCTCCAAGCTGCAATCGTGCTGGCCAAGCTCAAGCATCTCGACGACTGGACGGCGAAGCGCCAGGCCAACGCGGCTCGGTACGACCGCCTCTTCGAGGAAAGCGGACTCGTCAAAGATGGCCTAATCCAACTTCCCCGGATTGCTAATCCACAGATTACACCGATTAAGGAAGATTCCAGAGTTTCTTCTCCGGAGACCAAGAGAAATCTGTGTGAATCTGTGAAATCTGTGGATAGTACTCCGGTGTCCGGACAATCTACCAAATCTGTGGAATCTGTGGACGGAGGTTATCCACCGATTACACCGATTAGGGAAGATTCTTCTGGGTGTGCCCGGAACCAAGACCCTAATCTGTGTAAATCTGTGGAATCTGTGGACAATACTCCGGTTCCCGGTGCCCGGAACCAAGACTCTAATCTGTGTAAATCTGTGGAATCTGTGGATGAGACTCCGGGCTACCGCCACATTTTCAACCAGTACGTCATCCGCGTCCCCCGCCGTAATGAACTCCAATCGTTCCTAAAAGAGCGGTCGGTTGGCTCCGAGGTCTACTATCCGCTGCCGCTGCATCTTCAGGAGTGCTTTGCGTATCTCGGTATGAAGCCGGGCTCCCTGCCCGAGAGCGAGCGCGCAGCAGCGGAAACCCTCGCTCTGCCAGTCTACCCTGAGCTTACTGATGACCAAGCTCGCTACGTCGTCGATTGCATCCGCGCGTTCTACGGAGGCCAACCATGAACCTAGAACCAGGAACCAGGAACCAGAAACCATGAACCAGAAACCAAGGACTAGCGATTCCGAACAAGGGATTTCCGTATGACTAAGAACGAACTGATAAAGAGACTCAACGACAAGCAGTCTGTCATCGGCATCGTCGGGCTCGGGTATGTCGGTCTGCCCCTGATGCTGAGATACCAGCAAGTCGGGTATCGCGTGCTCGGGCTGGATATCGACCAGACCAAGGTCGACCGCTTGAACAAAGGGGAGACCTACATCGCCCACATCAAGCCCGAAGCCATCAAGGCGGCCCGGGCTGGCGGGTTTGAGGCAACTACCGACTTCTCCCGGGCGGGCGAGCCTGACGCCTTAATTCTCTGCGTGCCGACCCCACTCGACCGGCATCAGGCACCTGACCTGAGCTTTGTCATCAATACGGTGGATTCCCTTGTTCCCCACCTTCGGTCCGGACAGGTCATGTCGCTCGAAAGCACGACCTGGCCCGGCACCACCGACGAAGAACTCAAACCCCGGATCGAATCGCGGGGCTTCGAAGTCGGCAGAGACGTCTTCCTCGTCTTCTCTCCCGAGCGCGAAGACCCGGCCAACCCGGACTTCACCACTCGCACTATTCCCAAGGTGGTCGGGGGCTGCACGCCCGCATGTCTTGAGGTCGGCAAGGCGCTGTACGGCCAGGTTATTGACCGCGTCGTTCCGGTCAGCACCACTCGCGTGGCCGAGATGACCAAACTGCTCGAGAACATCCACCGCGCGGTGAACATCGGACTGGTCAACGAGATGAAGATAGTGGCGGACCGGATGGGAATCGACATCCACGAGGTCATCCGCGCCGCTGCGACCAAGCCGTTCGGCTTCGTGCCGTATTACCCGGGGCCAGGCCTGGGCGGACACTGTATTCCGATCGACCCGTTCTACCTGACCTGGAAGGCCCGCGAGTACGGGGTAAACACCCGGTTCATCGAGCTGGCCGGAGAGATCAACCGTGCCATGCCGGAGTGGGTCGTGTCCAAGGTCGTGGAAGCACTAAACAGCCGGGGCAAGGCCCTGAAAGGCAGCCAGGTTCTGGTGCTGGGAATAGCCTACAAGCGGGACGTGGACGACATGCGCGAATCTCCGTCCGTGGAGATTATGGAACTGCTCCGCAGCAAGGGTGCGGTCATTGCGTACTCCGATCCCCACATTGCGGTGTTCCCGAAGATGAGGGAGCACTCTTTCGACTTGGAGAGCGTCCCGCTGACGGCAGCATCTCTCGCCAGGTTCGACTGCGTGCTTGTTGCGACTGACCACAAGGCCTTTGACTACAAGGCGATTCAGCGTGACGCCAAGCTGATAGTCGACGCGCGCGGAGTATACACTGAGCGGGCAGAGAACGTGGTCAGAGCATGAAGGCAGAGGCGGAGGCAAAGGCAAAGGTAAAGGCAGAGGCCATGACCGAGGACGGATGACCGATGACGGAGGACGGAAGACGGAGGACCGATGACAGATGAC
>CAZVCQ010000299.1:0-4431 GCA_964626085.1 uncultured bacterium | reverse complement strand
GTGAACCCGGTGACGAGCAAGGCCTACGTGGTGAACTCCGGGAGCCACTTTGTGACGGTAATAGACGGGAACACCAACGGCACGACCCAGGTGCCGGTGGACTCCGGCGCCAAAGCCGTGGCGGTGAACCCGGTGACGAACCGGATTTACGTCACAAGCTGGGCTACCAACGACGTGATCGTGATTGACGGCGCGACCGACACCACGCACCGGGTGCCGGTGGGCATCGGGCCCTATGCCATCGCCGTGAACCCGGTCACGAACAAGATCTACGTCGGGAACTGGGTGAGCAACGACGTGACCGTGATTGACGGCACTACCAACGGCACGACCACGGTGCCGGCCATCGCGACGCCCGTCGCCATAGCGGTGAACCCGGTCACGAACAAGATCTACGTTGCGAGCAGCGAGGGCGACGGCGCCCTGATGGTGATTGACGGCGCGTCCAACGGCACGACCGGCATAGCCGGGGTCAGGGGCGGGGCCGTGGCGGTGAACCCGGTCACGAACAGGGCCTACGTCGCGAACGGCACCGGCAACAACGCGTTCGCGATACAGGATGCTCCGGTCTATGACACGAAGGTACGTCTTGACTTCAGCCGGCTCCCGGACGACACGACCATTCTGGCGCGACCGGCTTTCACCGGCAAGGCCGTGAACCGCTGGGCCCCTGGCCGGACGAGGATGATGGGCGTGCTGAACCGGGTGGGAAGTGTGCGGATGCCGTGGCAATGGGCGGACGTGACCGGCGGAGCCGGCACCGACTCATTGACGTGGTCATATGCCTGGGGTACGGACTCGCTCGTCTGGGGTGAGAACTTCGTCTGCTTCGCGCCGCTGGAAGACCAGGCCGCGATCACCGGCAACCTCGGGCTCGGGACACCGTTTGCGGGCAATCCCGAAGTGTACGCGGTGTACCGGGTGAATGCTTACCCTGGAATTGAAGAAGAAGTGGGGCGACCGGCGGTCCGAACGAAGATGCTACAGACCATCATTCGCGGGGTGCTGATGATGGAAGACCGAGGACGGATGACCGAGGACCGGGCTGAACTGCTGGACGCGAGCGGACGGAAGGTGCTGGACCTTCACACAGGTGCCAACGATGTCAGCCGCCTCAGCCCCGGCGTGTACTTTGTGAGAGAGGGGCTAGGGACTAGGGGCGAGGGGCCAGGGAAGACGGAGAAAGTCGTGGTGACGAGGTAGCGAGAAGAGGCTGAGGTTGAGGTTGAGGTAGAGTCACAGAAAGCAGAACGGTGAGACCGGCCGGGGCGGGCGAGAGCCCGCTCCTTGTTATGCGGCAGAGACCGGTGCGACTTGGCGGTGACAGACTATGGCTTTGGCGGCTGCATGACCTTCCACCGTTCGTAGGTCTTGGCGGCAAGAACTGCAATCGCGCGGGCGAAGGTCTCGTCGTGGAGACGCGGGGCGGTGACGTCGACTTCGGTCTGCCATTCCGGGGAGTTCGCGCCGTGTTTGAAGCCAATCTCGACCAGCCGGTCGACCAGCTTGTGGTAGCGCCGCTTGACCTATCTGAGATAGCCTGCCGCCGGTCTTGGATACGTTGAAGTATCCAAACCGCAGGGCGGATTGTCAAGTTTATCCACTTGTGGTTTGGGGCTTTGGGCGCGGGAGTCCTAACTCGGACCCGTACCCCGGGGGCAGTCTACCGAATTGTCCCCGAGTTAGCTCCGGAAGGAGCCCGGCGAGAAGCCGTCGGAGTGGTCTCTAGGGTTGTTTCCAGATGTCCCTCGTCCTCAGTCTCCGGAAGAACGTGGTCAGGAGCGAGGGGAGGAGCGGGGACGGAAGCTTCGGCGGGAGCCGGGCGGTACGCGGGCGGGTAGGCTCGGGCCGTAGCTCTCCGGTATGTCCCCGAGTAAGCCCGGTGAGGAACGGTGGCGGCAGCTTCGGCGGTCGCTTCCAGAGGAGCTTTCCGGAGAGCCTCCGTCGCAGTTCTGGGCTGCTACTTGCCAGGAATTGAAAGCCCCCGGCGTTTGTGGCCGGGGGCTTGGGAGGTTTTGTGAGCTACTGCTGTTGCACCGGCTCGGTCGGCTGCGCTTCTTCGGGCGCAGGCTCGACCACGAAGTCGGCTTCCTTCATCACGATTTCTATGTTCGCTTTGGCCCGCAGGTTTGCCAGCAGCTGGTCATACGCCGCTTTTTCCTGCTCGCGGCGGAGCTTGGTCTCGATCTTGCCGCTGACCTCGCTGAACGGACGCGTGAACGCGGCCTTCTTTTCTTCCATCGTCACAAAGGCATAGGACGAGTCGTTGAGTTTGATGATGGGTGAGATGCCGCCCTTGGAGAGGTTGAATGCGGCCCGCACCAGCTTCTCGTCATGCGCTTTGTCGTCCCGGGCGAGCCAGTAGAGGTCGCCGCCGGTCCAGCGGCTGGAGGAGGTGGAGAAGCGCTTGGCGATATCCTGGAAGGTCGCCTTCTGCGCCGTGTCTTTCTTGGTTGCTTTAACGAGCAGCGTCCCGCCCGGGGTCGCAAGCGGTGCGGCAGTCTGCCCGGCGTCGAGTTTGAACAGCCCGGCGACGAAGTCGGCGGGCAGGGCCTGGTCGAGCTCGACGTAGACGCCGAGTTTCATCGAATCCCCGGCAGCGGCGGCTGCGGACTCGGGCCGGGCCGGTTTGCCGAGCAGCGAGTCGAGCTGGGTAATCCGTTCGACCTTGACCAGTACCGGTTTGTACAGTTTGTCCTCTTTGGCGAGGTCGTTGAACCCGAAGCCGTACGCGCCCGGGTTGACGAACGGGCCGGTAAGCTCCGACTCCCGGGAGAGGTCGGGCGCGCTCTTGTTGCCGACGCCGACCATCGGTCTGCCGGGGAGCAGGGCCGGCGAGCCGGCCAGCAGGTATTCACCGAGCAGGGAGTCGGTGTTGGCGGAATCGGCCGCGAACGCAGCCTCGACATCCGGCATCGGCTGCGGGAACAGCAGGGCGCGGCCTTGAATCATGACCGGCAGCTTGCCGTTCACGGCCCATTTCCGCAGTTCCTCGGCCCGGGTCAGGCTCGGTGCGGTGATTTCACGGGCGTGGACCTTGGTCGGCTCTTTGTATTCGGCGATGGTCGCTTTGTACTCGGCCTTGAGCTGGGTCGTGTCGAGGACGACCTTGTCCACGGTCATCTGGCGGCGGTAGGTGTCGACCATCATGCCGGCCCGGCGGGTCAGAATCTGATCGACGACCTTGTTGGCGAGCCACAGCTTCTGGGCTTCGGCCTCCTTCAGCAGCAACTTCTCGAGGACGAGGTTGTCGAGGATGCGGCGCTTGCCTTCGGGCGTGTCAAACTGAGACCGGTAGAACGCGGGGATCGCGTCGAGCCGCGCCGCCAGAGCGGCCGCGTCGATGACCATGCCGTTGACCACCGCCAGCGTGTCCCTGCCCTGCTCGAGCGCGGTGGTGTCGGTCGTGACCGTCGCCTTCTTCTTCAGGTCGGCGACGACTTCATCGTAGAGCCTGCCCGAATTCTGCTGCTTCATGTCGGCCGCGAGCGCGTTGCGTGCGTCGGCGAACGTGCGTACCGTCTTCGGCTTCTTCTCAGTGACTCTGATGATGGCGAAGCCGTCGTCCACTTGAATGGGGCGGCTGATGTCGCCGACCTTCAGTTTGAACGCGGCCCGCTCAATCGGCATGGGCTGGGAGCCGCGCGCGACCAGGCCCAGGTCACCGCCCTTTTCTTTGTCCGGGGCGGTTGAGACCTCTTTCGCGACGCTGTCCCACTTCCTGGTGGTGTCGGCGAGGAGTTCGGCCCGCAGCTTGTCGGCCTCGTCTTTGGTCGCCACCCGAATCTGGTAGAGGTGGACCTTCTCCGGCGTCGTGTACTTGGCGGCCAGGTCCTTCTTGTAGGCGGCCTTCAGCTCTTTCTCGCTCGGTTCGGCCTTGGCGGTGACCGTCCGTTCGTACCACAGATGGAACACCGCGCGGTTGCGCTGCTCGTTGAGATTGAAGACGAACGTCGAGTCACGGTCAATCCCGGCTGCCAGCGCGGCTGAGTAGAGCAGCCGGTTGTCAATCATCGTATCGAGCAACTGCTGCTTCTTCTCGTACTTCTCGTACGCGTTCGGGTTCCGGCCGATGCGGTCATCGAGCTCGATCCGGGTCAGGGGGTAGGAGTCCACGAAGGCGACCCGGTCCTGGTAATTCTTGCGGAAGCAGCGCTCGATGGCGTCGAGCGCGTCGGCGCCATAGGTTGATTTCGTGTAGCGGGTAGCCACCACCTCGTAGTTCCTGGCGGCCTCGAGGTAGTCTTCCTCCATCTCCAGGCATAGCGCCAGCCGGTAGAGGACGTCCGGCAGCAGCTTGTGCTTGGGGTAGTCCGCGGCCAGGGCGGCGTAGACCGAGTCGGCTCCGGCATAGTCGGCTTTCTTGTCGAGCAGGAAGTCGCCGATTTCGAGCCGGGTGACGAAGCGGTCCGCCGGGGTCCGGGCTTCGGC
>CAZVCQ010000298.1:0-4444 GCA_964626085.1 uncultured bacterium | reverse complement strand
AGAGTGGCCTCTTCTTTCCACCGTAAATCAAGTCCCAATGTCGGGACTAGGGGACGTGCGAGTGGGAATAGCTGGGACCGCCGCCGCGGCTCGAAGCTCCGGCCGTCCCCTGCCCGGCACCCTCAACTCTTTCTGACCTACCCCCCACGGAATCTGCGTATGGTCAAGGCCGGCCGGTTGTGGTGGACTGCAATCGTGCGGAGCGTTACGAGCACTGTTCTTGGGTTGCTCAAACCTCGGTTCGGTTCTGCTTTCCGGTTCACACAACTGACCAACCTGACACTGCTTGCTCTCGCCACGGTGCAGGGCGATTCCCTGCAACCGTCCGCTCTTGCGCGTCAGCATCGGACTGAAACCAAATTCCGCCACAACTAGAAGCGGATCCACCGCATCGTCGGGAATCCGCGGCTGCCTTCCATGTTCGTCTGCAACCGGCTGCGGGGCGTGTTTCTGGCACTGGGTCCCAGAGACAAGCTGGTCCCGGTCACAGTCGTTGAGGAGTCCGTCCTGCCGGGCAGTTGCCAAGGCCTGGTCGCTGCCATTCCGCACAAGGGACGTGCTCTACCCTTCGCCTTCCGCATCTACCGCTACGAGAGGAAAGCTGCCACGACCTCTAGACGACGCCCGGCTGTAACACCTGCGTCCGCGCAAGGACGCCGCGCGGCGGGTTGCACGCCTGCTGCTGGTCGCAATGGTCGCCGTCTGCGTTACCGCCTAGATGTGTCCGCTTGCGATCGCCGAGTGGGCAGAAGTGGTCAAGCGGCAATCCGATGTCAGCTTTGTGCGGCTGGTAGTGATGGTCTACCGGCTGCGCTAGTCGCGTTCTGTCGGCGGCGTGGGCCAAGAGAACAGCCCAGCGCTGACGGCTGAGCGACCTTCACGGCAGTATCAGGCACCACGCAGAGGGGCATTCGCGTTCTTTTCGAGCAGAAGACTCCACGCCGCAATCAACGCGACCACACCGCCGACAGCAAAGCCCTCTCGTCCACCCGCTCGCACCTCGTCGCGCCAGGAAACACCCCGAATATCGCATGTGGGGGCAAGTCAGGTAGTGCGCAGCTTGACCCCGCGGCCGTCCCTACTAACATCGAACCAGGGTGTTCAAGCTCTACCGATATCTCTTTCCCGGCCTCATCGCGCTGGTCCTCGGATTCCGGCTGGATACCATAGTCCTTATCCGGCCGGCGCCGGTGCTTGACGAGCCCATTCATCTCAAGGTCGCGCAGCAGTTCGGACCCGGCCTGCCATCACTTGAGCAGCTCCGCGATTACCCTTCGGCAACTGGGCCGCTGTTCTACGTCCTCTTCGGAAACCTCGGCACACTCGTCAAGTTCGACCTGACACTGCTCCGCCTCGCGGTCTTCGTTCTGGCGCTTGGCAGCCTGCTGCTATTCTACCGAGTGGTCAAGCGCCTGCTTCCGACGGACAACCCGATGCCGGCGATAGCCTTGCTGGCGACCGCGCCGTACTTCGGCACGCTGGCTGGCGTCTTCATGACCGAACACCTCGCGCTCCTGCTGGGCCTCTCCGCCCTTCTGTGTTTTCTGAGATTCCGGGGTTGCGGCAGGCCGGCCGACGCGGGACTCACGCTGCTTTTCGCTACGCTGGCCATCTACACACGCGTTTACTACGCCTTTCTACCCCTTGCCTTCGCGGCGGCGAGTCTCGGCGAACCACCGCGACGCTGGCCCCGGGCCACGGTTTGGGTGCTACCGGTCGTCGCGTTCCTGCCACTGGTACTCCTCTGGCACGGGTTCGCCCCGCCTTTCTATCAGCATGTCTATCACGTCGCCTTCAGTTGGCAGAACGCTAGCTCGATTCTACTCTGGTCCGGCATCCTCTTCCTGCCTTGGGTCTGGCACGGACTGAAGCCGTGGCATCTGTTTGCCCTGCTTGCCATTCCGGCGATCCTGCTCGCGCCGCTGCCCGGACTGGGAATCACTCGTTCCGCGCTGAAGCTACTGCCCCATTCCCTCGCCCTCGTTATCGCCTGCCTCTTTGGTGCCATCGGTCTGCTCTGGTTCATCCGACTGGCGCCGCTTGCTCTTAGGTCGGAGACGAGGGTTGCGGCAATCGGGACGCTGGCTCTTGTCGCGGGCCTACTGGTGTCCGGACCGGCAGTCTACGAACGCTACCTGCTGCCCGGCATTCCACTTATGCTCATCTGCGCCCGGCCCGGAAAGAAACCGGGGCTCGCGCTCGCCTGGGCCGGCCTGTTCCAGCTATCGGTCGCACTCGCCCACATCATCCACCTCGCCGCGTGACAAACAAGCGGCCCCGGAGACCAGGACCGCCTCAACTGCCTGGTTCCTCGCTAGCGAATCATCACCGCTTTCTTGGTCTGGTCTCCGACCTTGAGGAAGTAGATACCGCGCTCGACGCCGGCCGGCCGCCATCTGTACAGGCCATTGGTAGCTGACGGACTCACCGTCACCGCACCAACCGTCCGGCCGCTTGCATCGTAGAGGGTGATGTTGACAGGCGCGAGTTGGGCGAGGCTGTAGCGGATATTGAGCAGACCGCTCGACACGCTCGGCGCCAGTTCGAACCAGGTCACGGCCAATGGCTCCTGGTGTTCCGCCACTGCGACGGGTGGGAAGTACCATTCGGCCGCGGTGTCCGAGTTGATGGTCATCTGGGCGACGGTCCGGCCGCCGCAGATGACGAATGCCACAATCTGGCTGTCCCCAGCCGCAATCGTAAACGGCCCGACGCTGCTCATCGCCTCCCAGTCTGCCGGCGAGGAGCCGGTCGTCGACCGAAGGGTGCCGTCCATGAAGCGGAACTTCTCCGACTTGGTGAAACCGTCATTGATGTAAGTCACCTGTTTGATGCAGTTGGTCCAGCCGTCAGCCTCCGGCGGATAGATCGGCCGGACACCCAGGGCCAGTGTCTCGCCCGAACTCGCCGATTTGACGTAGGCGAGCACGCGGGCGGAGTCGGTGCCCGCATAGTCGGTGCCGTCGTTTGAGTTCCAGCCCATGGTCCGGAAGTCACAGGCCGCAGCCGCGTAGAGGTTCGACACCGCAGAGTCGCCCTCGTTGTGGATGCAATACTCGATGACCGCAAAGTCCTTGTGGGCGATGTCAGCGCTGACAAAACTGCGCTGGCGAACAAGCAGGTTCTTGGGACTGGAGTGACGGGAGTCGTCGAACTTGCACGAGTACTCCTGGTCGCCGAGTTGGGCCGGATAGACAACGCGCAGGGACTCGACCATGGCGAAGTCCTGCGGGGTCACCTGCCAGGGCACGCCGTAGAAGTTGTCCGCGACCCAGGTTGTATCCGTTCCCAGCATCAGCGAGCCGTGCATCAGGGCCGAGGATGACCACTGCCGTGCCTTCGGGTAGATGAAGCCGAGGCCCTCGCCGCGCCACTCGGTTGAGCCGATGCCGCCGTTCGCGGTCACCGACATCACGAAGTCCGCGGTGTCGTGAACTGCGGTGATGCCCGAACGCGCGTGCTCCAGACCGACCACGAGTTCCAGGTCGGACCGCCAGAAACCCTTGCTGCTGGTGACGAAGAGATACAGCTCAGCCCGATGGCCGTGCGGGCAGTCTGGGCTGACCCAGACGCGGTAGGCGTTCCCCCTGGCCGTATCCCCGACCGCGATGTCGCCATAGGATGACGTGTCATTCACCACGGTCAGGTACGGCGAGTCGGAGTATAGTTTCCCGGACACCCCCGTGGCCGCAGCGTTGCCGCGGTTCTCGACTACGAGATAGACGTCCGATTCCTCGCCCGGGTCGAGGCGGCCATTAGCGTCATCGACCCAGTTGTGGCTGTAGACGACGAGCGCGTTCTCGGAGCCGTCGCTCACTTCCACCGTCTTCTCAAACCACCGGCCGTCCTGCGCGATGACCGTGAGCTCGAGCGTCCAGGTATCCTCGATGGCGGGGATCGCGAGCGACGCGACGCCGGAGGAATTCGCAACGCTCCGGACGATGAGTTCGCCGGCGTGAGTCAGCGCCACACGGGCTCCAGCCGCCTGCTCGCCGCCGACATAGCTCACGTCGGCGGTAAGCGTCTGGGGAGACGCCGGAATCGTATCCGGGAAGTCAACCGCGACCTCCCGCGGCACGGAGCGCCACATCCGCATCGTCGGGTCGCCCTGGAACGTCCAGTCGTACACCGACCAACGGTAGGTAAGCTGGGAGAAAGCGGCGTTGCGCCAGAAGTCCTTGGCCAGGTTGTACGCCTCACCCTGGTTGAACCCCTTCACGTAGTTGTTGTAGAACTCCATACAGAGTGCCTCGCTCGGGCCCATCGCCGGCGGCGCGCCCCAGCCGAACCGGGCGTTGGTGGCGGTCGATACCGCGCCGTCGGCATCAGTGAGTAGCAACTCGCCCAGACCGTCGGTCTCGTCGAAGTTGCCGCAGTCGCAGGCCATCGAGTTGACGATGAACGGCTTGGTCGTATTGGTGAGCTGGCTGATGTTCGAGGTCGA
>CAZVCQ010000297.1:0-4448 GCA_964626085.1 uncultured bacterium | reverse complement strand
GAAGGCAGCGACAAGCCGGTCAAGTACCCGCTGATGTTCTCCAAGTCCGACGTTATCGTCATCAACAAGATGGACCTGCTGCCGCACGTCGATTTCGATCTTCCCGCGCTCAAGAAAGCGGTGCGCAAGCTGAAGCCCGGCATCACCTTCATCGAGATGTCGGCCAAGACCGGCGACGGTGTCGACAAATGGGTGGCGTGGCTGGAACAGAAGCTGCGAGCCAGGAAGAAGGACCGATGAAGGTCCTTCCGGTCACTCGGGTCGCGTCCGGTCTTTATGACGCGGGCCTCAGCGAAACCGCCCCCCGCGGTTTCGTCACTACCACTCAGCCCTAGTCCGTTCCGTCCGGTCCGACACAAAACAACCGCCAAGGCCGCCAATAGCGCTAGGGCAGGCTGGCAACAGCCGAAGGCAGAGGTCAGAGGTCAGAATAGCGAAGCCGGAAGTGCGGAGGCCGGAGGCTGAAAAGCCGCTGACTCTTAACTGCTCACTGCTGCCTGGCTATCTTGGCAGCGTCCCGCGTCAGGAGTCGCCCAGTGCGCCACCGGAAGTACGCAGCGTCCAGCCGCGACATGCCATCTGCCGGAAGTAGAGGAGTTTCCCGCGTTTCACAGAACCGGTACGCGCGGGTGAACCAAGAGGCGACCCGAAGGCCGCCTCCCAGCTCTTTACGTATGCCTGGCTACTTGCCGCCGGCCGGGGCCTGCTTCTGGGCCTCCATCGCCATCATTTCCGCAGCCGAGCCGCGGGTGCAGTAGTAGCCCCACTTCAAGCCCATCTTGGCCGTCACCGGGCAGTTGCCGCAGATACAGCCGTTTTCCTTGGTGATGACTTTGCTCTTGCCGGCGAGGCAATATCCGCCCTTCTCGCCTGCCTTGGCACATTCCTCCTTGAGGAAGCTGGGGCATTGGGCGCAGATGCAGTTGGCGGCGACGTACTCCGCCTTCTGCTGCTCGGTCATCGCCGCTTCAGCGGCCGTCCCCGGCTGTTCAGCCTTGGGGGCCGGCGCCGGCTTGGGTGCGCAGACGACACCGCCCGCGACGAACGCCGCGAGCACTATGACTAACAGGCCGTTCTTTACCATCGACGCCTCCTTGGTAGACATTGAATTATGTGATAGTAGTCCGTCGCGGGGGTAAGTCAAGCTGGACACGTCCGGGCCGAGCGGTAGTATCGCTCCGTGAGCACGGCCCGCCGGCTTTCCGCGCGCGTCATCGCCACGCTCGTCCTGCTCGCGTTCGGCGTGCTGGTGATGAACCTGCCCGCCCTGCTCAAACGCCGCGGCCCGGCACTGGACCTCTGGCGGTCCAGTACGTTCGTTGATTCGGTACCCGCCCGTGCCGGCGCGCCCCGGCCCGATTCCCAGCAGGTGGCTTCGGCGCTCGGCCGCGTCATGGACCCGGAACTCGACCTGAGCGTCCTTGAGCTCGGCCTGGTCGAGAAACAGGAACTCGACTCCTCGGGCAACGTCAAGGTGCTGATGCTCCTGACCACACCCGAGTGCCCGTACAGTGCGCTGATGGGCGGCCGGGCGGTCAGGGAACTGAAGCTCGTGCCGGGCATCCGCCGCATCGAAGTCAGGCTCGACCCGACAATCGAGTGGCAGCCTGAGCGGCTTTCCGAAGAAGGGAAGAGGCGGTTCCGCCGGTTGTTCGGAGATGGCCGGGACACTGGTAAGTAAGGCCCTGCTGCTGGGCCTGTCCACCGGCCTGTTCTGCGCCGGGTTCTGCGTGCCGCTGGTCGCGCCGCTGCTGCTTGCCGACGAGAAGGGCGGGATGCGCAGGTCGGCTTCCAGAATCGCGCTGTTCCTCGCGGGCCGGCTGGCCGCCTACCTCCTGTTCGGCGTCGTCTTCGGGGCCTTGGGCGGAGCGCTCAACCGGCTGTGGGGATTCAAGGCAATTCTGCTGCCCGTGCTTTACGCGGGCCTGGGCGTGCTGATGATTGCCTACGCGATAGTCCAGTCGTTCCCGCATGTCGGCCTCTGTCGCGCGGTCAGCCCGGG
Organism: uncultured bacterium; assembly: GCA_964626085.1. Classification (GTDB taxonomy): domain Bacteria; phylum Hydrothermota; class Tepidihabitantia; order Tepidihabitantales; family Tepidihabitantaceae; genus UBA2258. Next base: position 2,446 of record CAZVCQ010000297.1, on the reverse strand, counting down.
CATGAGGTCCGGCTGGTACCTCGCCCTGGTCGGGTTCCTCGCCGGCATCAACATCTGCCCGCCGTTCCTGCTCGCGGTGACCACGGTGATGGATCTGGGCGGCGCGCTCAAGGGCGGCCTGTTCTTCCTCGTCTTCTTCCTGGCGACCAGCGTCTATCTCCTGCCGCTCTTCTTCGCCGGATTGGTCAGCCGGTTTGCCGCGGTGCGGTTCGCCGCCCGCTTCTCGGCGGCCGTGGCCGGGCTCTACTTCATCTTCCTCGCTGCCCGTACCCTCATCGCGCGCTGACCCCGCACCCGACCCCGTTTCTTGAGCCAGCCCTGTCCCGCCCGCGAGCGGTCAATTACGCCGCAATATCGCGCCGGAGTGGGGACGCGACAAGCCGCCGGACGGGGTGCGGGTCAAATGCGCGGGGGAGAGGCGCCGACAGCTCGCGGCCAACCGCTCCTAGCCACGGACAATCGCCGGTCGTGAATCAGCCGCGCGCGTCAGGAATCGCCGGCAGTATCGCCGGGGTCGCGGCGCTGACTACTTCGTGCCCGGCCCGGCCGACAGGTTGAACCCACGCGCCGCCAGTTGCTCAAGCAACTCGTCCGGGCTGGGGCTCCACTGACCGAGCTTCCGTGAGACATGCTCGGTCCAGGAGTAATTGTCGAACGTGAAGCTCTCCTTCCGCCCCTCCTCAAGGGGAATCATGACGTTCGCCCGCCGGTAGTAGTCCTGCGCCAGGTAACCCTCGTCCATTGCCTGCATCGCCTGCTTCACGCTCGACTCGTCGAGCTCCGGGTAGCGGTCCTCGAACAAAGTAAACTCGAGCGGATAGCGCGGCCGCACCGGCGGGTCCTCCGCTGGATATCCGGCTGCCAGGCCGACGATTGGGAACACGCGCTCCGGCAGATTGCACTCCTTGGCGATGGCCAGGGACCGGTACTGGGCCGACCCGATATAGCAGGTTCCCAAACCCAGGCTCTCGGCCGCGACGACCATGTTCTGCGCCAGCATGACCGCATCCTCCATCCCGAAGAGCAGCACGTGCAGGTCGTTGCTCGCAAGCTTCCAGCCCCGCTGAGCCAGCACCAGCTCGGTCCGGTGCGCATCCACGCAAATCGTGAAGAAGAGCGGGGCGTTGAACGGGTTCCGCTCGCGCTTGCGGCTCAAGAGCACGCTGCCCAGCTGATAGGCGAACGGGGCCTGCTGCCCGGCCCGGACGATGGTCTCCAGGACTTCGTCCGAAGGTGTCACGTCGGTGTAACGGCGGATGGAACGATGCGCCATCAGGGCCTTGATGACCGGATTGTCAATCACGTCTCCTCCTGTCTGGTTCTGGGGCTGCGCCGCGGGGTCAACCTAACCGGCGCGGGTAGCGGCCCCAGCCGCGAACTGTTACTACAAGAGCTGCAGGCCGACCGAGAATCCGGGCCAGATGCGGACGTGCCAGGAGCCGTCCCACTTGTACAAAGGCGCGTCGTAGAACGGCACCTGCGACCCGTCCTCGCGCTCCGAGACCCAGACGTTGAGCGTCGGCCCGGCGGTCACTGCCAGCCGGTCGGTCAACTGCCAGCCGCCGGTCAGGCGCAGGCTGGAAAGCAGGTCCGAGTCTATTTCTTCCTTCCAGCTCGGGCCGGTCCAGACCCCATGGCTCAGCAGGTCGATGTCCACGAAGAACCGGTTCAGCGGTATGTGCCCGCCGATGCCGAGCCCGCCGAACGTTCTTGTCGACTCGCCGTCCGGCCGCCAGCCAACCATGAAGACATTGTAGATGGTGTTGGACCCGGTCTTGATGCCGACGTTCACCGGCGCGAACTCGGTCGCCCAGACATTGGCGTGGAACATGCCATGCTCGACGATGCTCACCAGGCCGATGGGCACGTCCACATCGTCGGCGATGTTCACCAGCCCGAGCTGGAGCCCGCGGCCGCTGCCGGTGATGTTGACGAGCCCGACTTGGGCGCCGCTGAACTCATCCGCCACGTTCACCACACCCGAGAGCTGCAGCCCGGACAGCCGCTCGCCGCAAACGTTCACGACCCCGGCTACCTGCGTACCGACGCAACCATTGCCGGCCACATTGCCGACGCCCGCCATCTGCGCGCCAGTGAACCCGTTGCCGACGATGTTGACGACGCCGGCCATCTGCCCGCCCTGGAAGCCCGCGCCGACCACGTTGATGACGCCCGCCATCTGCGCGCCGGTGAACCCGTTGCCGACGATGTTGAACACGCCGGCCTCCTGGACCCCGTAGAACCCGCCGCCCGCGATGTTGAAGACGCCGGCCGCCTGGTAGCCGAACACATCCTTCTCATCGATGTTGAATACGCCACCCAGCTCGACGCCCTGCACCCGGCCGATCAAGCCGCCGATGATGTTGAGCGAGAAGTTCGAACTGACGGACCTCCACTCCGGGCCATTGGTCGAGAACCCCGGCACGAACGAAACCGAAACCGGCCG
>CAZVCQ010000296.1:0-4466 GCA_964626085.1 uncultured bacterium | reverse complement strand
CCGACCAGTATCGGAAACGCGCCGAGGCCGCAGGCCGCATAGCACAACCCGGCTGCCCCGTCAACCCGGCACAACTCCTCGACGACGATGCACATCTCCATGATTCCGCCGCCCAGGCCGCCGTATTCCTCGGGAAAGTAGACGCCCATCAACCCGAGGTCGCCCATCCCCTTCAGCAGCTCGTAGGGGAACTCGCCGGTCTTGTCCAACTCGGCCCGGACCGGCTTCATCTTCTCCTGGGCGAAGCGGCGTGCCAGGTCACGGATTTCCTTCTGCGTATCAGTAAAGAAGTATTCCAATTGCGCTCCTCTTCTCCTTACGTTGTCGACTCCGGCGACTCTCTTCGGACGGCCCGCTGCCGGACTTCTGCGGCAACCTGTTCCAACGCCGGCCTCATCGCTTCCCGGGTCAGTCGGTAACACTCGATCGAGAGTCCAATCGGGTCCTCGACCCTCTCGTCCCGGCCCAAATACGAAAGCAGCAACCGTGTCCGTCCGGCGGCGTCAGGCGCCAACTCCAAGACCCGCTGCCGGTGGTAGTCATCCATCACCAGCACCAGATCGGCGGCCTCGACCATCGCCGGCACAAGTTGCTGCGCGCGATGACGGGTCAGGTCCAGCCCGGCCTCCCGCATCACCACGACCGCCTGCATGGTGGCCGGGCTGCCCACCGGCGCGTCGGTTCCCGCCGAACTGACAAAGGCCGGCGTTCCTTCCAGCATGCCTGCCAGCATGCGCTGGGCCATCGGGCTGCGGCACGAATTACCGGTGCAGACGACCAGCACCGAGAAAAGCAGGCCCGGGCCCATCCGCACCAGTTCCCCGAGCTCCCTTTCAAGGTCAAGTATTGCCAACTTTCCCCGCCTGTCAATGACGGCCGGACTTGCGCTGAAATCGACGCTGGTCGGGCCCGGTCCGCTCACGCCGCCGGTGACGACAATCGAGGCCCGCTTGCCCAGTTCGTCCGCCAGTTGGCCGGGCTCGGCGTTCTCTGCCGGCACGCCGAACCAGACCTCTGCTTCGGCTCGACGGACCATCTCCCTGACCAGCGGCTCGGAAGCCAGCGCCAGCTGCGGCTGCCCGGGAGCGAACCTCGCAACGAGAGGCCCGGCCATGACCTTCAACACTCGTTCCCGGAGAGGCGGCTCCATGCCGGCAACGGCAGCCTCAAGCTTTTCGAGGTTCACGAGCCGGTATGGTCCGCCAAACCCGTCGAGCGCCTCGCGTTCGCGGGCAAGAACGCAATACCCGCCGAGTATCGGAACAACCGCCACGCCGCTCCCGAGTGCGCCGGCAACCTGCCCGGCTATGTCGGCCGGATTCTTCGGCTGGTTTCTTACGAACTTCGGCACAGGCTAGCCGGCGCGAGAGGCGAATCCCCGAGCGCCGATGTCCCGACGGTATACCATCCCGGGGAAACGAATTCCTTCCAGGGCCCGGTATGCCCGGTCCCTCGCCTCGGCCAGAGAGCGGCCGATTCCGGTGACACCAAGAACCCGTCCGCCGTTCGTAATGGTCCGGTCTTCCTCGAGCTTCGTCCCGGCATGGAATACAACCACGCCGTCGTGGCCAGCCAGGTCGCCGTCAATCGGCATGCCCTTGCCGTACGAGCCGGGATACCCCTCGGCTGCGGCGACCACACACAAAGCCGCGCGGTCAATCGCCGGCCGCAGAGCGTACTCACGCAGCTTGCCCTCGATGCAGGCGACAGCCAACTCCGCAAGGTCACAGTCGAGCAGCGGCAGGATGACCTGGGTTTCCGGGTCGCCGAAACGGCAGTTGAACTCCAGCACGCTGGGGCCCTCGGCGGTCAGCATCATGCCGGCGTAGATCACGCCGCGGTAGTCGATGCCGCGTTTGGCGAACTCAGCCAGCAACGGCGAGAACACCTTCTGCTGGACTGCGTGCTGCAGATCCGCCGTCATCACCGGCGCCGGTGCATAGGCGCCCATGCCGCCGGTGTTCGGTCCCTTGTCGCCATCGAGCAGCCGCTTGTGGTCCTGCGACGGCGCGAGCAGTCGCACGCTCATTCCGTCACACAGCCCGATCATCGAGACTTCCTCGCCTTGCAGGAATTCCTCGATCACCACGACCTTTCCGGCTTCGCCGAACTTCCCCTCGCGGAGCATGTCCGAAACTGCGGCTTCAGCCTGCTGCCGGGTTTCGGCCACGACCACGCCCTTGCCCGCGGCCAGGCCGGACGCCTTCACGACGACCGGCAGACGCTGCCGGCTCAGGTAGTTGCGGGCTGCGTCGAATTCGGTGAAAGACTCGAACCGCGCCGTCGGGATACCGGCCGCCTGCATCACTTCTTTGGCAAAGGCCTTGTCGCCCTCGAGCCGCGCCCCATTCTGTCTGGGGCCGAAAACCCGGAGGCCCTGCCGCTCGAACTCGTCGGCCGCCCCGGCCACCAACGGCGCCTCCGGCCCGACGATCGTCAGGTCAATCTTCTGCCTAAGAGCAAGCTGGGCCAGGCCGGACAGGTCCGTGGCCGAGATTGGTTCGCATTGGGCGACGCGCGCGATCCCGGCATTACCCGGGGCGCAGAAAACCTGATGCCCGGAATTGGCGAGGTGCCAGACGAGCGCGTGCTCGCGGCCCCCGCCGCCGACGACCAATACCCTCAATGTCTAAGCAGCCTCTCCAGTTTCGCAGCCTTCATTGCCGCATGCCAACTGCCGAAATACCGCACTGCGGCCGCATGTAGAGTGCGGTAGCGCTTGCGTACCGGGATAGTCGTGCTCAGGTCAAGTGTCTCGGCCCGCATCCGCTTGATCTCAGATACGATCTCGGCCTTCGACCACTCCTTCTGGCGCTTGATCTTCGCGTAGTCGAACCCGGCGGCCTTGATTGCCTGCCGCCAGGAGCCGAAATAGACCGCGGCGGCTCCGACCAGTCCGCCGTGAGTCTTCTCGGCCGCACTCACGTGGAGCGGCTCGTTGGTGGCCTTGAGCTCACGGATCTGCGCCACGATCTTCGGACGGTTCCAGAAACACTTCCGCCGGATTGACTCGTAATCGAGCCCGGCGGCCTTGACGGCGCTCTCCCAAGTGCCGTAGTATTTGCGCCCGGCATAGGCGAGCGCGGGATAGTTACGGGCGATGTGGCCGGAATTGAGCTGCTTGCCTCCGCGGCTCAGTCCGCCAATCTCCCTCAGCACTTCATCTTTGGACCATCGCTTGTAGGAACGCTTCATAGCAACCTCCCACAGAAATCTAGCCCATCCATCTGGATTTGTCAAGCCGTGGTCACCCGCTTGACAACCCGGCAGGACACTCTAATATCCTCGCGATGAAGCAACTCCTCCTCGAAATCGGTACTGAGGAAATCCCGGCCTCGTTCCTCGGGCCGGCGCTCGCGGACCTCGAGCGCCGACTGCGGGCCGCCCTGTCGGAAAACGACATCCCGGCCGGCCCGTCCGAGCTCTTCTCGACCCCGCGCCGGCTCGCTCTCCGCCTGAAAGAAGTGGCCGACGGCAGGCCCGCGCAGGTCGTAGAACTCCAGGGCCCGCCCAAGCGGGCGGCGTTCGATGCCCAGGGCAACCCCACCAAGACCGCGGTCGGGTTCAGCGCCGCCCACGGCAAGACCCCAGCCGACCTGTACGTCAAACCGACACCGCGCGGCGAGTACGTGTTCCTGAAGAAACAGGCCGACGCGGTGCCGGCAGTCAAAGTGCTGCGAGAGGGTCTGCCCGGAATCATCACCGCGTTGCCCTTTCCCAAGAACATGCGTTGGGACGCGACCCGCATCAGATTCGCCCGGCCGATTCGCTGGCTGGTCTGCCTGTTCGGGTCGGACATTGTCGAGTTCGAGCTCGGTGAACTCAAGTCCGGCGCTGACTCGCGGGGCCTGCGCAACTCGGATTCGCCCTCATTCCGCATCCCGAGTCCGGCCGAGTACGAGTCAGCACTCAAGACACACGGTGTAATTGTCCCGCGCGACGCCCGTCGCAAGACAATCGCGGATGAGCTGAACCGCCTTGCCGCCACCACCGGAGGCCGGCCGGTCGAGGACGACGAACTGCTGGACGAGACCACAGACATTACCGAGTCACCGGAATTACTCCTCTGCTCGTTCAACACCGACTACCTCAGCCTGCCCGCCGAAGTGCTGACCACGGCGCTCAAGAAACACCAGCGGTGCTTCTCGGTCGCGTCCGCCGGACAGACGGGAATCGGGAGTCGGGAGTCGGGAATCGACTCCCCAATCACCACTCTCGACTCCCCATCCGCCCTCCTCCCCCACTTCGTCGCCGTCACCAATACGCCCGGATGCGACCAAGCCACCGTGGCCGGCTGGTACGACAAGGCCGCCGAGTCGCGTCTCCGCGACGCCCGCTTCTTCGTCGAAGCCGACCTCAAACACGGCCTTGAGGCGCTGGTCGAGGAAGAGAAGCAGGTTACCTGGATCGAAGGCATGGGCACCTACTTCGACAAAACCCAGCGCCTGCGCGCCCTCTGCCGCCAC
>CAZVCQ010000295.1:0-4489 GCA_964626085.1 uncultured bacterium | reverse complement strand
TGACCGTGTTCGCGCCCGCCGGCATCTGTCCGTTGCATAGCGTCCGCACCAGCGCGCCGGACATCGAGTAGACGCGCAGGCTGACGTTCGCCGCCTTGGGCAGGTTGAACCGGACCGCACTGTGCCCGACGACCGGGTTCGCACCGATGACTGAGAACTCAATCGGCTGAACCGTCGGAGCTTCTTCCACGCCGGTCAGGTACTGCTCGATGATGCTACGGATGGCCGCCTGGTTCCACCCCACCACGCCGTATCTGACCGTGTCGGCCGGGTCAATCACGTAGTTGGTCGGGATGGAGTTTGAGATCTTGTACAGGTTCCACGCGACGAGACTCGCGTCGTTCAAGACGATGGTACCAGGATACTGAGCGGCGTATTGCTTCAGTATCGCCGGCGATTGTTGCAGGCCGATGGCGAGTGGAACGAAGTTCTCACCGTAGTCCAGCGTCATCTGCTGAATGAGCGGAAACTCCGCTCGGCAGCCTGATCAGGTCGACTGCCAGAAGAAGAGCTGGACCACCTTGCCCGCGTAGTCCGTGAGCGAGTGGTTCACACCTGCCGTATCCTTCAGGGTGAAGTTCGGCGCCAGCGTGCCCGGCTGCGGCCACGCCACTACCATGGCGGGGATGGCAGCCAGGACGACTAGTGCCAGCAGTAACTTACGCATAAGAGAACACCTCCTATGTGCCGGTATCCCGGCACAAGTCATGACTTAGGAGCCTGAGTAGATTCTAGACCCCTCCCCATCCGAGTCAAGCCAAGCCGGGCTGGGCCGTCGCCCATGCATTGGCGAACCCGAGAGATGCCTCGAACGCGTGTGGCTTCGCCACCGTAGGAACGAACGGAATGACGATACGCCGAGGAATCAGTCTGCGGCGCTGGGCTCGGGACGACCCAGGTCGAACAGCCGGTCGCGGAACGCGACGTAGCGGACGAGCTCACCCATCTCGAAGACGATGTGCGGGTGCGTCAGGTATTCCATGCCCGGCCTTACCTGCATGCCATCGGGAACCGCAATCGCCGGTTCCGCATCGTTGGTGAAGTTCGCCAGAAAGCCATCGTCCCCCAGCCGCTCGTACGGGTAGTACTGAACGCAGAACTTCCGCTCCATGTCGTGGTACAGGAAGTCGATGTCGAGCATCGACTCGTACTGGCACTTCGGGCACTGGAACACGTTCACGGTTCCGGCCAAGAGCAGCTCTTTGGCGTCCGGGTCCTGGGTTACGTTCATCGAACGCCAGACGGTAGTCGAGGACTCTTCCCCGCAGGATGGACACCTGGCTTCGACCGTTTCCTTCACCGACATGGCTGGCCCCGAACTGGGTTAGCAGTTAGCAGGTAGCAGCTAGCAGAACACCGAGTCGGCGTACCGCTCATTCTCCTGACTCCTGACTCCTAACTGCTAACCCCTCTCAGCTGACTTCCTGCGGAATCGCAGCTTTGCCGTAAGCACACGGTCGGTTGAGAACACTCGTGCGGCAACGAAGATGCAGGCGGTTGCGAACAAAGCCATGTATCCGAAGCCGAAAAAGACCAGGCCGTAATTGCCGAACAGAATCGCTTTCGGCATCAGGAACGGGTAGGCAAAGGGAATCGCGTACATCAGTATCTTGATGGGCAGCGACGCCGTGTCGATGTTGATGAAGATGCCAAGAAAGTAGGGAATCATCACCAGCATCATCAGCGGCGTCACCGACACCTGCGCACTCTTCGCGTCATCAGCGAATATCGCGAGCAGGGTCGCGAGCGACAACCCGCACAGCACCGCCAGGAAAAGCCCTACCGCCAGCAGCACGTACGACTGCGGCCCGAGGCTCAGCCCAAGTTGCGAGAGCGCGAACGTGTCAGCCGCTCCGGCCGACGCGCTCATCCCCTCGCCAAATGACCCGGTCCAATAGACCATGGCGACCATGAAGATGCCGGAAACAACCAGCGCCACGAGCGCGGCCCCGACCATCTTGCCTATGACGATGCTCGTCCGGTTTATCGGCACGGTCAGCAGAGTCTCAAGCGTCTTGTTCTCTTTCTCCTGCCCGATTGACGCGGCAATCATCTGGCTCGAGTAGATGAGGACCATCAGCAGCACGATGGGAATCATTAGTGTCTGCGACATCACCAGCCCGCTCAGCACGTCGGCATCGCCCCTGGCCACCTTGTCCCTGACCACGACGAACTCCTCGGTACGCAGCGGATTCTGCAGGTTCTCCGGACTCGTGCCGGGATAGGCTCGAGCCAGGTAGGCCTGCGCGAGGCGCTGATTCGCCTTGCCGAACATGTTCTTGAGCTTGGTGCTCCTCTCCATCTGGGTGATTGAGAAGCTACGGAAGATGTTGTAGACCTGAACACCAGCAGTCTCGAACGCCTGAACCCGGCGCTCCAGGCTCTCGGGTATGACTACGAGCCAGGCAGCTCCGGCCTCGCGCGCCAGGGCCAGCAGCTCGTCGAGGTTCCCCTCGGCGGGGATGATCGTCGTCCGCTCGCTCTCGAGTGCCTCCACGACGCTCACTGACAAGGTCGTCCGGTCCTTGTCGGCGACGATGACGGTCTGGGGTCGCGACGATTTGGCCCGTTCGCCCCTGATTGCCCGGCCGATGAACACGAACACCACCATTATCGCCACAAACGGCGCGAGCATCTGCGGCGTCAGAAGCTCCCTGGCCTCCTTGACGACAATGTTGGTAATGACCCTCATGGAGAGGAAACCCCAAACTCCAATGACCAGTGACCAGTCACGCAGGAAATGACCGAATACCATCGGACCACCCTCTGCGAATCAGCGTCTGGGCATTGGGGCTTTCCTCTTTGGTTGGTCATTGGCGCTTGGTCATTGGTCATTGTAGGTGTTCTACCTTCAGGAACACCTCTTCCAGATTCCTGCACCCGTGCTTCTGCTTCAGATCCTCCGGCGCGCCCGTCTCGATTATCTCCCCCTGCTTGATGAGCGCGACCCGGTCGGACAGGAACTCGACTTCAAGCATGTTGTGCGACGAGAGCAACACGGTCGTCCCCTGCCGCGCGAACTCCCGCACCCGCTTCCGGATTCCCATCGAGTTCGACACGTCCAGGCCCGAGGTCGGCTCATCCAGTATCGCAAGCCGCGGCTTCGTCATCAGGGCGCGGGCCAGCAGCAGCTTCCGCGCCATGCCTTTCGAATAGGTCTTGACCCTGTTCTTGATGCGCTCGCCCAGGTCGGCAAGTTCAATTCCCTGCTCGACCATTGCGTCCCGGTCGCGATTGTCCTGGGTGTAGAAAGTGGCCATGAACCGCAGGTAATCGAGCCCGGACAGGTTCTTGTATGCTCCGGCGTCCTCGGGCAGGTAGCTTATCAGCCGGCGCGCGTGGCCCGGCTTCTCCGCCACGTCGATTCCGAATACGCTCGCCGTTCCCGACGTCGGCCGGAGCAGGGTCGAGACAATGCGCAGGGTAGTGGTCTTGCCTGACCCGTTCGGCCCGATGATACCGAACACCTCGCCCGGCTTGATGTCGAACGATATGCCGGCCAACGCCCGCAGCCCGCCGAAGTTCCGGGTCAAGTCGCGCACCGAACAGGCGTATTCCATCGCCTGCAATTATATGCTGATTTCTCCAACGTCCAAGGTTGGCGTGAGGCGAAGCCTCCTTGGTCCGTGGGAGCCTGCCCGCGCGACAGCAGGCGGGCGACGCTCCCGCCTTTCCGCCCCACTGCTGTCGCAGCCGCCAAGACTCGGGACAAGGCTCGCTGGAAAGCTCGTCGGAAAGTGCCTTGTGTCTCTCGCCGTATATCTCCTCGTATCCCCCGTCGTGTCGTTCGGTGTATGCTGACCTGTATCGCGACCTGCGTCGGCACTTGCGTCTGCACCTGTATCGCGACCTGTGTCGCGACCTGTATCGCGAGCCGTATCCGACGCTGAATCGCGCGTCGTTTCCGAAGCCGTTTGAGAAGCCGAACCCGGCGTTGTTACCACAGTTGTAAAGCTTGAAGTATCGGTCGTCGTTTGACTCGGGGAATCTCGCGCTGTATCGCGAGACATAGCCCCCGGGGCGGCCCCTGGGCCGATGACTCCACGGGAGAATCGTGGTTCCGTGCCGACCCGGCTCTATATGTTGTATGTCGATGTTGCCTCGCCTGCCGAATGGAAACTGGTCACCGGAACCTCACGTGGAGCGCGCTGACGTCCGCCAATCGGCAACCGGAATGTGTGAACCGCCAAGGCCGCCAAGAAGCGCCAGATTCCGGGCTTCTGCATTCTGACCGCCAACTCGTCACTCCTAACTCGTCACTCGCAACTGGCCTCGTGTCACCGGTACTAGAGGAACCACAACCCCCAAACGTAACCCGGCTCGTTCCTTCGTCCATCGTTTATCGTCCTTCGTTGGTTCCCAAGTCCCTTTCTTTCCGACGGTTCCGCCATTTTGACTTTTGCCTTTTGACTTCATCCTGACGAATTCCCGTCCCCCGGACGGCTGGGGGAGTCCCTGCCCCCGAAACGGCCCTCGGTCCTGTGGCCGC
>CAZVCQ010000294.1:0-4505 GCA_964626085.1 uncultured bacterium | reverse complement strand
AGGGAGACTCACTCGCGAGCAGACCGCGTTGGAGTCGCGCATCAGGACGGTTGAGGTCGAAACCAAGCGGCTCGAACCATGGTCCGGGCTCAAGCAGTCACCGGCAGAGATGTACGCTACGAAGACTGTGACCGTATGGTTCGGCCGTTTCCCGGACGATGATGATTTCCGTGCCGCTCACGAGGCCCTACAGGGCGGCCCGGGGGCGATTGAGGCCGTGGGCCAGTCTGACGATGAGGTCTTTGTGCTCGTCGCGGCTGTGCCGGAGTCAGCCGACCGGGTCAGCCGGACCCTCAGCGAGCTTCACTTCGAGGTCGTGGACCTGCGGAACGTGAAAGGCAGGCCGCAGGAGATGCTGGCCGGCCTTGCCCGGGATGGCGCTGCAGCCAGAGATCGCCTGCAGGCAATCGGCGCCGAGATCGAGCAACTGGGCTCAGCTCTGCCTGAACTCAGGGTGGCGGCGGATGCACTCACCAACGAAGAGGCGAGGAAAGCGACCGCCGCGGCGCTGGCCAAGACCGAGTCGGTGGCACTCATTCACGGCTGGGTGCGAACCCGGGACAAGAAACGACTGGACAGGCTCGTTGCCGAGAGCGGGGCCGCGGCAATGACCGAGGTTCAGCCCGAGGCTGGAGAAGAGCCGCCGGTAGCCCTGGTCAACCGGCCGATATTCCGGCCGTTCGAGATGGTGCTGGAGCTGTTCAGCATGCCGCTGCCCACCGAGCTCGACCCGACCTGGCTTATCGCCCCGTTTTTCGGTGTCTTCTTTGCCCTGTGCCTCACCGATGCCGGCTACGGAATCGTCCTGGCGGTTCTGACTTACATTCTCATGCGGAAGATGGGCATGAACAACAAACTGCTCGGCATCATCCTGATTGGGGCGATTATCACGATTCCGGCCGGCGCGCTCCTCGGCGGCTGGTTCGGCGACATCCCGGACCGGCTGGGAGTCGGCTGGCTCCAGGTGTTCAAGAGCCGGCTGATGTGGTTCGACCCGGTCAAGGACCCGATGAAGTTCTTCATCCTGTCAATCGGGCTCGGCTACCTGCAGTTGATTGTCGGCATCGCGTTCGAGATTGCGGACTGCCTGCGCGTGCGCAACTACGGTGACGCGTTGCTCGGGCAGTTGCCGTGGTTCGTGGTTCTGAATGCCCTCACCGCCCGGGTGGTGCTGGCAAAGTCTCTGCCGGTATGGGGCAGCGCGACACTGATGGTTCTGATCTTCGCGTCGGTCGCGGCCATCGTCGTGTTCACCCAGCGCAGCCGGCAGACTGCGCTCAGCCAGACATTGTGGTTCGCGCTGTTCTTGGCATTCCTGCTTTTCATCGGCGGGAAGCTGGGGTGGCTACCGTCCGGGTTCGGTCTGGCCAAGTGGGCATTCTGGGCCGTGTACCTGGGCATGTTCGGGCACGCGGCAGTGAGTACGTTCCGCGCGCGCAGGTACAAGCCGGTGCCCCTCGGGCTCGGAGTCGCAGCCGCGGTGACGCTGGTTCTGTACTTCGTGCACGTACTGCCGGCCTGGATCCCAAGCGTTGCCGGGGTGCTCTTCTTCTTGATGTCGCCGTCGAACGCGAGCGTGATGACCAAGTTCCTGTGGGGCGGGTATGCCCTGTACGGGGCAACCAGCTACATCGGCGTAGTCCTGTCGTACATCCGGCTGATGGCGCTCGGCATGTGTACCGGCGGGGTCGCGGTCGCCATCAACGTGATTGCCTGGATGCTGCTACCGGTTCCGGTCGTGGGCATCATCGGCGCGATCATCGTGCTGGTGGTGGGCCACACCTACAATATCGCGGTGAACGTGCTCGGGGCCTTTGTTCATTCGCTCCGGCTGCAGTACGTCGAATTCTTCCCGAGGTTTTACTCCGGCGGCGGAGAACGTTTCACGCCGTTCCGCGAGGCCAACCAGTTTGTGAGCGTGAAGTGATGCAGGTCGGTTTTGGGGATGGTCCCCTTAAACTTGAAGTGATAAGGAGGCATAGTGGTTGACCCGTTTGGTCTGACGATTGCACTGCTGGGATGTGTGGTCGCGGCCGTGCTGGCCGGTATCGGTTCAGCGATCGGTATCCGGCTGGTGGCGACGGTCGCGTCCGGCGTGCTGGCAGAAGACCCGAAGAAGTTCGGCAGCCTGTTCATCCTGGTGGCGCTTCCCGGCACCCAGGGGTTCTACGGGTTCCTCGGTGCGTTCCTGGCGATGATGAAGCTGGGCGTGCTGGGGCAGCTGGTGCCGATTACGTTCTGGCAGGGCGTCCAGATGTTTCTCGCCTGCCTGCCGGTCGGCATCGCCGGGCTCGCTACCGCGATGTGGCAGGGCAAAGTCTGCGCCGCCGGCGCCGAGCTGGTCGCCAAGCGCGCATCGGAAGGTACGAAGGGCGTTATCTTCGGCGCGCTGGTCGAGACCTACGCCGTACTCGGCCTGCTCGCGACCATCTTCCTTCAGATGGGTGTCAGGGTCGGCGCCTAGTTCTCAGTTCTTAGTTCCAAGAACCAAGAACATGGAACCAGAAGCCGGGCTTTAGGTATGGGAACGAACGAACTGGTCGAGAAGATACTGGCCGACGGCAAGGCGCGGGCGGCCGCCATCGCCGCCGAACGTGACAAGGCGGTGGCGGAGACGCAGAAGCGCTCAGCGACCGCAGTCGCCGCCATCGAGTCCGACAGCGCGGAGCGGTCGAAGCGGGAGTGTGAAGCGGTCCTCGAACGCACCCGGAGCCGTGCCCGTATGGAGAAGCGTAACGCCGTGCTTGCCGCGCGCTGGCAGGTGCTGGACCGCGCAGTTCAACGCGCCCAGGAGAAGGTCCTTGCCGACTCCGGCTACGCCGACTTCATGGTAAAGTTGGTTAAGGAGCATGCCCGCTCCGGATCGGTGGCGTCGCTGTCGGAGGCCGATACGCGTTCGTTCGGAGCGCGCCTGGGCACGAAGGTGGGTGATCCCCTGCCCCTTGCCGGTGGAATGATGATTCGAACCGGCAAGGTGGGGTTGAACTTCTCGCTGGACGTGGCGTTGTCAGAACTGCGCGACGAACTGGCCCGGGACCTGTCGCAGGTACTCTTCGCAGTCGGATAGTCTAGAATCCAGAATCCAGATACCAGAATGCAGAGCGGTCCGGCATTCTGACTTCTGAATTCTGGTTTCTGACTTCTGGACTATTCGGTTCCGCCATCGGCTGCCGTGTCCGGCCTCAGCCGGTAGCCAAGCAGGCTCTCGGTTTCGCTGAACCAATCCGGCTCCGTCAGTTGAGTGGAAAGCCCGGCGATGCGCCGTAGTCGCGCCGCGGCGTTGTGCTGGTCCGCGAAGGCAACCGCATTCGCGCGCGACCCATTGTAGAACCGCCAGAACAGAGTAGACACGATGACCGATGCGCTGACCCAGTCGTCGCCCTTGGCGGCGACGACCGCCCAGGCCAGGGAGCCGGCGGTGATTGCGAAGGCGAGCAGCCCGGGTCCGGTTCGCCCGGCGTAGATTTCACCTGAGCCGGGAACGAATGATGACAGCACGGCGGCCAGGGTCGGGCTGCGACCGGTAGCCACCTTGGCAAGACGAAGGTCGCCGGCGACGTCGTGCCGGCCGGCCAGGTCGTAGCTGCTCGCGGCGGACGTGACGTCACCTTCCTGCAGGCGGAGCCAGCCGACAGCGGAATTCAGCTCAGCCCGGCGGGCCGAGTCGCGAGTGAAGACGAGCAGGTCGGAGAGCTCGAAGGCCGCCAGGTCATACCGCTTGTTCTGCGCATAGAATCCGGCCAAGGCTGTCTGGGCGGGCTCGGCGAGGTCGGCGTTGAGTCGTCCGGCCGTGCCTAGTTCCTGAGCCGCGCCCTGCAATCGGCCCGAGGCCGCGAGACTCAGCCCGAGTTTGAAATGGGCCAGGCCAGCCGGAAAACGGGGACTGTCCCGCGCTGCTCGTTCCCACGGTGCCCCGGGCACGTCCGACGCAGGCGCTCCGAGGGACTGTCCCCAGTTTTCCGATAGCGCGCGCCTGAACTCCTGCGCGGCTTCGGCCGCGAATCGGTGTTTGAGAAGGGAATCACCCATGGACATTTCAGATTGCAGATTGACGATTGTAGATTGGAGGATTAGGAGAAGGAGCAGGGTCATTCCGAGCCGGGCAGGGTCGTGTCACCCGGGACTGAGTCCAGCAGGGCCCGGTAGTCCGGCTCCAACGAGAGCAGGCCGAAGAGCGAGTCGGCACGCTGAACATAGCGGCGCTCCTGGAGCAGGTTGTAGTCGCGGGCTGCGATGCTCGCGCCGTATACATTCCCGGCGTAGAACAGCGCAGTGATGACACCGAAGATGGACACCTTGACGCGGGTGCGGTCGCGCAGGGCAGGCTCAGCCGCGAACCACCACGCTACCAGTCCCGTACCGGCAACGGTCAGGAAGGAGTAGGCACCGTCGCCGGCGCGCCCCGAGTAGAGCTGGCCGGCGCCGGGCAAAATCGCGGAGAGGAGCGTGCTGGCGAGGCGGGAGCGTCCTCGGATGTCGCGGCCGTCCATCGCCGACAGGTGTCG
>CAZVCQ010000293.1:0-4506 GCA_964626085.1 uncultured bacterium | reverse complement strand
CCTCCGGTTTCATGCTACACCCATCACTACAGGTGTCCATCGAACCGGGGGCACCTCAATACGCGCTTCTTCGGTGTATATGACATCGCCAGCGGTGGCTGGAGCCTAAGAGCGCCTGCTCCGAATGTGGTCTACGAGGGCGGCTGTCTCACCTATTGTGACCACTCCGTCTTCGGGGGAATCGGAACGGACCACGAGTTCTATCGCTACTCGCCTCCGGTCGGTGGTTTTCTGGGCGAGGGGCACTTCGGGACCGAGCCATCCGATCAGCCCATCTCATTCGATGAACCGATCACCAGTCCGTCGGGCCGGGTCTTGGATCCGGGTGAGTTGCTCACCTTCGATCCGAGGGACAAGCACACCCCGCAGTACTCACCCAACGGCCTCTGGATTGCGTACACGGCCTACGACTCCGCGCGAGACTGCAATGGTCTTTATCGGATACCAGCATCTGGAGGACTCGCACAGGCTATGACCTTGGACAGCCTCGACTACGAGGACCCCGAGTGGGCCAGCAGCGGCTTCTGGCTCGTTGCCGCGGCAGACGACGGGATCTACAAGATCACGCTGGGTGGTTCCTCAGTGCGGTTGGCTCAGGGCATCGTCTCGGGTCCACACGTGTTCGCTGGCGATACTTGGATTCTTTACCAAAAGTGGGACTCGACTACGCACTCACATCATGTGTGCAAGGTGCGGGCGGACGGCACCGGCGATACTTGCCTGACTCCTGCAGTCGACGAGTATCTGGAGCCGCAGCCGATAACAGGAACCGCGTTCGCATCCGTCAAGCTGAAGGACGAAGTCTACCAACTGTCTAAGGACTCGGCAGGCCAACAGAGTTGGCTTACGTCAGACTACATGCACAATGTGGGTCTGCAGGTGTCGCCAGACAAGCAGTGGTTGGTCTACGCGAAGCTGGATGAGTCAGGCTACTGGCAGATCTACAAGATGCGTGCAGACGGGACAGAGGAAACCAGAATCACCGACGGTGCCTGCAACTGCGAGACGCCGGTCTTTTCTCCCAACGGCCAGTACGTTGCGTACACCAAGTGGCCGGTCGATTCGACGGGCTCAAGCGAGTTCAGCCAGGTGTGCTACAGGAACGTGGTCAACCCCGTTGCTGAGGTGGCGCTGAATAGCGCGAACGCGTGTCGCGAGAATCCCTGCTGGTCTCCGAACTGCCAGTACATCATCTATGAGATTACCAGCGAGGACGCCGCACTGGCGCCGGGGCACAAGAAGCAGAAGCAGATCGGACGCGTGCGCACGCGCATCAAGCAGTTGAGCGGCGTCGAAGAACTGAGCAGCCTGCCCAGGGCATTCGCACTCTATCAGAACCGGCCCAATCCGTTCGGCAGGACGACGACCATCCGATACGCGCTTCCGGTTCCCTCGCTCACCGAACTCAGCATCTACGACGTCTCGGGCAGGACAGTCACAAGGCTGGTCCAGTCAGAGCAGAAGCCGGGCTACTACTCAGTCGTGTGGAAGGGTACTGACATCCGTGGGCGAAGCGTGCCCGCGGGTACTTACTTCTACATTCTGAAGTCGAACGGCAAGATAGCGCAAAAGAGAATGTTGCTGGTAAGGTAGCAGTCGTCTGGTTGGCCTCGGCGGCCCCTGTCGGATAGTGCGCAGGCGGGGCAGGCTTGAACCTGCCCCGCCTCGCGTCTGTGGCCAACTGCGACGCCAAGGGGCGAAAGGGAGGGGAGGCGAAGCCCGGTCAGGTTGCCGGCGCGCGGCGGCGCAGGTGGTAGGCGGCTACGCGCAGGAGGCTTGTGACTTCGAATAGCGGCAGCAGAACGATGGCTTTGAGCCAGAAGAGGCCGGAATGGTCGTGCTTACGCAGGTAGCGTAAGGCAGAGCGATGGGATTCGCGTATCATCCTCGCCCGCACCTGTTTCGTGCTCGCGCCGTGGCGGTGGACTATCTTCGCGTCTGCCAGGTAAACGGTCTTCCAGCCGGCGTCGGCCATGCGCTTGGACAGGTCGACGTCGTTGTAGAACATCGGGAAGCGTTCGTCCATCACGCAAGGGACTAGGGGCGGGGGACTAGGGACTAGGGAAGACGGACTGGGGACCAAGGAATCGAGGACGGACTTGCGGACCATCAGGCAGGAGGCCATTGGCTGCTCGACCTCGGCGGTCCGGTCGTAGTCGAAGTACTTCATCCTCCAGCGGCCGAAGAGGCGGCTCTTGGGGAAGAGACGAGAGAGCCCAACAAGCTCCCAGAAGAGCGATCCGGCAGTCGGGAATGAGCGGATTGAATACTGGGTCGTTCCGTCGGGGCTGATGAGCCGCGGTGCGACCGCGCCCACCGTAGGATGCTCGTCAAGATAGCGGGCAAGCGTGTCGAGCGTTCCGAGTTCGATCCGCGTGTCCGGGTTGAGCAGCAGCACATATTCGCCGGTCGCGAGCTTGATGCCTTGGTTGTTGGCTGCGGCATAGCCGCGGTTGCGCTGGTTCTCAACCAGCCTCAGATGGTGGTGTTGGTGGAGCAGGCCGAGCGTGGCGTCAGTCGAGGCGTTGTCGACGACGATGACTTCGAACTCCGAACCAAAGTTGATGGAGTCGATACACGCATCGATGTCGGCGGCGGAGTTCCACGTTACAACTACGATCGAGAGCTTCACGTTAGGATAAACTCGAATAACGAAGCACGAATGACGATTGAAGTCCGAATATCGAATGACTGAAAGACGGCTGCGTTGGCAGGTGCGTCACCAGGATCAAGCGCCGTCGGGAGGGGTTTTGCGGCCGGTGGAGGAGCGGATGACTGCGCCGAAGATGAGGTTGAGTTCCTTGGCTTCCTGCCAGAGTTTGCGCGTCTCTGGGGCGGAATCCGGCAGGGCCGCGGTCAGCATGCGAAGCCAGTGTCCTGTCTCCCGGGATTCCTTCCGGCAGATGGCGATTTTGTGCCGGAAGTCGGATTTGGATTCGGCGTCGTTGGCCTCGCAGTAGTTCGCGCCGACGCTGGTCGCGGCCCGGACCAGTTGGTTCACCAGCGGCCGCGTGACCGCCGTTTCGCGTATTGTCTGTGCGAAGCGGATGACTGCTTCGCCAAAGGAAGCGGTGCGCTCCTCCAAATCGAACTGCCGGCCAGGTTTCACCATCAAGTGGATTCTATGGCAGCGGGGCCGGCAATCAAGTCACGCTCCGCAATTCGGGCTTCGAGCTTCAATCGTCATTCGGGTTTCGAGATTCGGGCTTACCGCGGGCCTACAGCCCGCGGTAGAATTCCAGCAGATCAGAGAGAGTCTGGGGGAATGGGATTTCCGGCTTCCAGCCGGTCGCGGCGGTGAACTTCGAAGGGTCGCCGGTCAGGAGCGGTATGTCGTGCGGCCGGAACTTGGCAGCCGAGCTCCTGACTTCGACCGGAACGCGGGAAAGACTGCAGAGGTAGTCCACGCCTTCTTTGATTACCACCGGTTTGCCGGACGTGACGTTGTAGGTTTCTCCGGGGGCGCAGCGCTCGAGCGCAAGCCCGTAGGCCCGGACCACGTCGCGGACGTCGGTGTAGTCACGCCGGACCTGGAGGTCGCCCATCTCGATGACTGGTTCCATCTTGCCACGTTCGATCCGGGCGATGGCGTTTGCCACCTTGGGGAAGACGAACGTAGTGGCCTGGCCCGGGCCGGTGTGGCTGAAGGGCCGCAGGATGATGACGTCGAGTCCGAACGCCCGTTGGTAGAATCGGCCGGCTTCTGCGGTCATGTGTTTGCTCAAGGCGTAGGGGCTGAGCGGAAGGGAGGGCAGGTCTTCGTCCAGCGGCCGGCCGACATTGGAGCGGCCGTAGACATCGGCCGAGGAGATGAGGATGACTCGGCACTTGAGCTGGAGCTGGCGGACGGCCTCGAGAAGTTTGAGAGTGCCCAGCGCGTTTACCTCGTACGTGGTCATCTGGCGTGATTCGGACAGGGCTACCGAACTGATACCGGCGAGGTGGATGATACCGTCGGGCCGTGTCTTTTCGAGCAGCGAACGTGTCCCGTCGAAGTCGCAGACGTCGCCCTTGTGAAGCTCACCCGGGAGACCGGCGGGCGCGTCAGCCCAATGGAGGCCGAAGACGGTGTGGCCCGAAGAAGTCAGATGTCGTGCGAGGTGCCCGCCGACGAATCCCTCGATGCCGGTGACGAGAATCCGGCTCACAGCGTGAGTGAAGCTCGAATGACGAAGCCCGAATTCCGATTGAAACCCGAAGACCGAATGGCAGGCACCATCAAGTCAGCACCTCCACATTCGGGCAATCGAGCTTGATTCGTCATTCTGGTTTCGGGCTTCGGGTTTGCCTCAGGCGTTGCGGCTGCGCCAGTAGTCGAGCAGGTCTTTCATCGTCTGCTCGAACTTGTACTTCAGTTCCCACCCGGTCTCCTGGCGGAGCTTGGACGCGTCGCCGAGCAGCAGTTCGACGTCGCTCGGCCGCATACGCTTGGGGTCCGGCTTGGTTTCGATCTTGACGGTGGAAAAGCTGAGCAGGATGTTGAGCATCTCGCTTATCTTGTAGCCT
>CAZVCQ010000292.1:0-4508 GCA_964626085.1 uncultured bacterium | reverse complement strand
GGCTCCTGCCGCAGGCGGTCTACTACCTGTACGCTTGGGCCCGGCTGCAGGAGAAGAGCGAGGCCGCGGTCATCTCGGTTCCATCCGGCAACTTCGGCGATATCTGCGGCGGCCTGATTGCCCGCGGCATGGGCCTGCCGGTTGGCCGGTTCGTAATCGCGACCAACGCCAACGACGAGTTCCCGAAGTTCGTGGCTACCGGCAAATACGAGAAGATCGTGCCCTCACGTGTCTACATCTCCAACGCGATGAACGTCGGCCACCCCTCGAACCTGCCGCGCCTCGTTGCCCTGTACGGCGGGGTCATGGATGAGCAGGGCCAAGTTACCAAGGAACCCGACTTCGCGGCAATGCGGCGCGACATCTACTCGATCAGCATCAACGATGAGGAAACCCGGCAGGCCATCAAGGACGCATGGAGCAAGTACAAGACCATGCTCGAACCGCACGGGGCGGTCGGCTGGGCAGGCCTGGAGAAGTACCTTTCAGAGCAGGGACAAAGGGTTGAAGGGACAAAGGGACAAGGTGGTCCATCCGGGCACTCGATCCCTCGATCCCTTGATCCCTCTATCCCTCAATTTCTCTCTATCTCCATCGAAACCGCCCACCCGGCCAAGTTCCCGGAGGAGATTCAGCGCCTGCTCGGCGTCGACCCGCCGCTGCCGCCGTCGCTCGCGGGCCTCGATGCGAAGCCCGAGCACTACGAGAAAGGTCCGAACGACTACGGATGGTTCAGAGACTTCCTTACACGGAAATTCACAGGAGCGTGAGCGATGCGAGTTGACGACCGTCTGACCGACTACGTTGTCGAACAGGTCGTGCGGCTGGTGAAGACGCCGAGCCTGGCCGGTCATACCGACGCGGCGGTCAGCTACGTCGAGAAGGAACTGGCCGGGATGGACGTTGGGTGCCAGCGGACCGGGCGCGGCGCGCTACTGGCGACGTTTGCGGGCCGGGAACCCGGCCCACACCGGGCGCTGACCGCCCACGTTGATACGCTGGGCGCGATGGTGAAGGAACTCAACGAAGGTGGATCGCTGCTGTTCACGCCGGTCGGCGGCTACGCGCTGGCCACGGTCGAGGGTGAATACGTCACGGTCGAGACCGGCTCGGGCAAGCTTTTCCGTGGCACTATCCTGTTCGACGAGCCCTCCGCGCACGTCAGCAAGAAGATCGCCGACGCCAAGCGGGAATTCGAGAACATGAGGATCCGGCTCGACGCCGAAGTGAAGAATGAGAAAGACCTGGCCAAGCTGGGCGTCGCAGTTGGAGATTACGTCCACTTCGACCCGCGTTGCG
This sequence comes from uncultured bacterium, assembly GCA_964626085.1. Lineage (GTDB taxonomy): Bacteria > Hydrothermota > Tepidihabitantia > Tepidihabitantales > Tepidihabitantaceae > UBA2258. Next base: position 3,209 of record CAZVCQ010000292.1, on the reverse strand, counting down.
AGGTAACCGAAACCGGGTTCATCAAGACCCGCCACCTTGATGACAAGGCCGGCGTTGCCTGCCTGCTCGGGGCGCTCAAGGCTCTGGCCGACTCCGGTTCGCGGCCCCTCCGGACCACTCACTTTCTCTTCAGCACATCGGAAGAAGTCGGGTTCGGTGCGTCGGCCGGTATCCCTCCGGAAGTCGGCGAGTTGATTGCGGTTGATATGGGCGCAGTCGGCAAAGGACAGGAGTCGGATGAGTACTCGGTCTGCATCTGCGCCAAGGACTCGACCGGCCCGTTTGACTACGCGTTGAGACAACGGTTGGTCAAGCTATGCCGGTCGCAGAAGATACCTTGGAAGGTCGACATCTACCCGTTCTACGGTTCGGATGCCGCCGTGGCGGTGCGGGCCGGACTTGATGCCGTCACCGGGTTATTCGGCCCGGGCATAAACGCATCTCACAACCTCGAACGGACGCACCGCAAGGCGCTGGCCGCGACCGTACGTCTGGCTCTTGCCTACGTCGAGCCCGGCGGCAGAAAGCGCTGACCCGCGTCGGGCGTGAAGTACATTGTCTTCCTAGGCGACGGGATGGCCGACTTTCCGGTCCCCGAACTCGGCGGCAAGACCCCGTTGCAGGTGGCGAAGAAGCCCGCCATCGACCGCATCGCCCGCCTCGGCCGCTGCGGCTCGTTCGTGACGGTTGAGGACGACATGCCGCCGGGCTCCGAGGTCGCGAACCTGACCGTACTCGGGTACGACCCGCACGAATGCTACCAGGGGCGCGGCGTCATCGAGGCCGCCTCGATGGGCGTCAAGCTCTACGATGCCGACATCGCGATGCGCTGTAACCTCATCTGCATCGCCGACGGCCGCATCAAGAACCACTCGGCGGGTCACATCTCCACCGAAGAAGCTCAAAGACTCATTCGCCATGTCGACCGCTACATCGGCGGTGACGATGTTCATTTCTTCCCCGGCATTTCCTACCGCCATCTCCTCCTCCTTTCCGAGCCTTCTCCGCCACTCGATTCCTCTATCCCTCGATCCCTTGGTCCCTCGCTCTCTACCGACTTCGAGTGCTTCCCGCCCCACGATCACGTCGGCGAGCTGGTCGAGGACCTGATGATTGTCTCGAAGTCCGAGGAGGCCAAGCCAACCGTTGACCGCTTGAACGACATGATCCGCTGCTCTTGGGATTTGCTGCCCAGACACTCGGTCAACGAGGCGCGGGTCAAGGCGGGCAAGGACCCGGCCAACTCAATCTGGTTCTGGTCGCAGGGCCGCAAGCCAAAGATGAAGACCATGAATGAGCAGTACGGCATCACCGGCGCGGTCATCTCCGCGGTCGACTTGATAAAGGGTCTGGGCGTCTATGCCGGGCTCGACGTGGTTGAGGTTCCGGGCGCGACCGGCCTTATTGACACCAGCTACGAAGGCAAGGCCGACGCGTGCTTGAAAGCGCTTGAAGACCATGACTTCGCGTTCGTGCACGTCGAGGCATCGGACGAAGCCGGCCACGCCAAGGACCTGAAGCAGAAGGTACTCGCCATTGAGTATCTCGACTCGCGCCTAATCGCGCGCGTGATGAAGGGTATTGAGGAGAAGGGAATCGAGGCAACCGTCGCGGTTCTTCCCGACCACTTCACGCCGGTCGCGAAGGGTAATCATGTCCACGGCCCGGTCCCGGTCGCTATCCTCAACCCCAACCTCGCGCCTGACTCAGTCCAGACCTACGATGAGACTGCCTGTGCTGCGGGCGCGCTGGGCCAGCTCCGCGGCGACCGGTTCATCCGCACCGTTCTGGGTCGCTGACCACCAACCGGCAATGGGTCTGCTCATCGTACTCGCAGTCCTCGGTCAACCACCACCGTCGGCTCGACCCGATTCGCTGGACCAGGGGCTAAAGCCTATCAACATAGAACGAGTATCGCTCCGTCGTGAGGAAGACCGCTGGTTCGCAATGGACAAGTTCTGGCATTTCTCGGCCAGTTTCGTCACCGTCGGTGCAGCGTACCACTTCGGCGCCAACCGTATCGGACTGTCTTCACCTTGGCCTGCCAGCCTTGCTCTGGGCGGCACAATGGCCCTGGGCGTATCCAAGGAATTCTGCGACCTGGCCGGGCCGTCGAGACATTTCTCGTGGAAGGACCTGGCGGCTGACGCCGCGGGTATCTGCGCGGGCTACTTCGCCTTCGTCCACCGCTTCTAATACACAAGTCGACCATTTGAGACAAGCCGCCGGTCAACCGGCGGCTTGACATTACCACGGCGGGCGGTGCCGGGCTACTTAGCGCCACCCGATGGCGTCCGTGAGAGGTGAGACACCGAACCGGAGTTCAGCACCGCCCGCCCCAGGGAGAATCCTTGTACCGGCGTTTGCTTACGACCCGCTCGGGCGAACCTGGTCGACCGCGACCTCAAACGCAATCGGGCCGACTTGCGGTCGGACCACGATTCCCGGTCCGCCGTCTGCACTGCTTTCCATGACCAAGGCGCATCCGAAGGGTAGACGCAGGCAGAAACGGCCGGGAGTGAAAGTCAACCCGATACTCCCCAGCACGGCCTGCCGGGTGACTTTGAATCCGACGGATGTTGTACCGGTTCCCACACTGAACTGCACCAGTACCTGCTGCTGCTGCGGCTTCGGCACCGAGTCCGGAGCAAGTGCCAGACTTGTGCCCGCAGTCGCCAGCAGGACGACTATCGCAACCCAACATTTCATTGTTACCTCCCTAGGAACTGCCATGTCAACTCAGGCATCGGAGCTGAACGGCGGATAGCGGTCGGTCGAGAAGATCGCTGCGTACCAGACCACTCGTGCCTGCCAGCGCATCACCCCGACCACGAAGTCGAACAAGGCGCGCGGGTACCGGCCGGTGAAGAGAATCGCAAACCAGGCAATGATCACGCAGACGTAGGCGGCGGTGTCGAGGAAGCAGAGAACGACAAGGTGGGGGATGACGAGAAACCACTTGACCAGCGGGAGCCAACGGTTGAGTTCGGTCTCGGCATCGGGGTAGACGACTTCGAGGTGAAGTGACTGTTCATTATCAGTGGACGGATACTCGTCCCGGAGCAGCCCCAGGTAGGCGCTCACGCGGAACAGGAAGCGGTTGAGGTTCAGGTTCCAGTCGAACCACCAGCGCGGGTACTTGCGACGGAAGAGGATCATCAGCAGCGTCGGCGCGACCACACACCCGGCTGTGGCCCACGCGAGTTCTC
>CAZVCQ010000291.1:0-4519 GCA_964626085.1 uncultured bacterium | reverse complement strand
CAGGATAGAGCGGCGGTTCGACCGGACCTTCGAGGAGGGCCAGGCGGACGTCAGGGATGGGGGGCGAGGGGCGGGGGGCGGGGGACGGGGTATCGGGGTTCATAGCTTGACGAGTTCGTATTCGCGGGTGCCGAGCCCGGCCTTAGCCGCAGCGTCGAGCAGTAACTCCGGTTTGAGCTGGGGCCAGACCGTCCTGAGCTTCGGCGCTACGCGGTCCCAGGCAGCCTGCTCGCAGGCGACCGGATCGAGGGAGCCAAACAGGCCGACATCGGGAGTGATAGGTTTTTCGGTACGGGTCATGCAGTCGCAGTTGGGAGTGATGTTGAGGCAGAAGTTCAGGTGGATGAGTTCGCGGTCAAGCAGCACCGCCCGGGCGTATTCGACCATCTTGAGTTGGACGGTCTCGGATGCCGCGTTCCAGTCGATCTTTATCGCGTTCTGCTTGCAGATAGCGAGGCAGCCGCCGCAGCCGGTACAGCCGGGGCCGATATGGGCGACGTATTGGACGAAGCTGATGGCGTTATGAGGGCAATAGTCCACGCAGTCGCCGCAGCTCGAGCATCGCTCCGGGTCGACCCGGGGTTTGGACTGGGAATGCATTTCCAGCTTGCCGGCCTTGGCCGCGAGGCCCATTGCGAGATTCTTGATGACCCCGCCGAAGCCGGCGACCATGTGTCCCTTGAAGTGGGCGAGGTTAATGATGTAGCGGATTCGGCGCAGGCCGTGGGCAAGGCGGGCGGCCGGGACCAGCGTTGAGTCGAGCGGGACGCTGTAGGACCTTTCGCCGTGCCGGCCGTCGAGGATTTCGATCGGGACGAGGATGCTGCCGATCGTGAAGCCGTGCTCGTGGGCGAGTTTCAAGTGCTCGGTAGCTTCCTGGCGGCGGCCGCGGTAGAGGGCGGTGGTTTCGATGACGACCGGTTGCAGATTGTAGTAGCTGGCCGCGAGTGCGGCGGCGCGGACGAACTCGGGCTTCAAGTGATTGTTGTTGCCGTGTTCACCGAAGTGGACCTTGATGCCGATCCGCTTCTTGGGTCGGAGACGCTTGAAGTAGCCCGAGGCTTCGAGTATCGCTCCGACGCCCTCGGTCGCGCGCTCCGGCGGCAGGAAGTAGACGACCGCGCTCATTTCCAGACCCCGGCAATGTGCGCGCCGCAGAACGGGCACTTGCCGTCCTTCAGGTTGTTCTCGACTATCGAGTAGCCGCTGCGCCGGATGACCATCTTCCCGCAGGAGGGGCAGTAGGTGTTCTCCGCCTGGTGTCCGGGGACGTTGCCGATGTAGGTGAACTTGAGGCTTTCGGACTTGGCGATGGCGACGGCGCGTTCGAGGGTCGCGAGCGGCGTCGGCGGCGAATTCTGGAGGCGATACTCGGGATGGAAGGCGGTGAAATGGACCGGGACCGTGTCGCCGACGTTCTCCCGTATCCAACGGCACATCTTGCGGATGGTCGCCGTATCGTCGTTCAGGGCCGGAACTACGAGGTTGACCAGCTCCAAGTGAGTGCGACTCTGCGCCACCGTCTTGCAGGCTTCGAGTACCGGCTCGAGTGTCGAGCCGCAGACGTCCTGGTAGAACCCCGGGGTGAAACCCTTCAGGTCAATCTTGATGGCGTCAACCAGCGTACAGAGTTGCTTCAGCGGTTCGGGGTTGATGTAGCCGCCGGTGACCACCGCGGTCCGGATTCCCCTGGCCCGGGCCAGTCGGGCGATGTCAACCATGTATTCATAGAAGACTATCGGCTCGGAGTAGGTGAAACAGATGATGGGCGCCTTCTCCTTCACGGCCAAGGCGACCACGTCGGCGGGCGAAAGGTCGTAGCTCTGCACGTCTTCGGGTTTGGCCTGCGATATCTCCCAGTTCTGGCAGTACTTGCAGAACTGGTTGCAGCCGGCGGTGGCAAGCGTGATGCGTCGGCGCCCGGGCAGGAAATGGAACAGGGGCGCCTTCTCGATCGGTTCCTTGCCGACCGAGCAGGGACGGCCGTAGACGACCGAGTAGAGCCGACCGTCGCGATTCTCCCTTACCCGGCAGACTCCGCGCTGGCCCGGTCTGATGACACACCGGCGCGGGCAGAGGTCGCAGGCGACCAGCTTGTTGCCCAACTCATGGTAGAAGTCGGCCTCACGCTGAGGGACATGACCCAATTCCGCCTGGGAATTGGGATCGTGTCCCGAGGCCCTAAGGTTGTGTTCCAAGCTGGGCGCAAGCAGCAGCGCCGCGAGCAAGAACAGGGCGGCCGACCTGACCATCAATCGAACGCGAGCAGGTGGACCAGGAACCCGACGACCGCGCCGACAAGGAACAGGCCGCCTACCGAACCGCAGGCGATGAGCTTGGCCTCGGTCGGCGCATTCAGCACCTTGCCGTAGTCGATCTTCACTTCGGTGACCTTGCCGCTTTCGACCCGGACCGAGTTAGTGCCGGCGTTGACCGCTGCTAGTCGCCAGAGCGAGGAGAGCTTGGCGCCGACACTGCCCTGGCGCATGTGCCAGTAGACGTTCTCCAGGCTGTCGTCCGAGATAATCGAGACCGAGTAGCTGCCGGGCTTGAGTTTGTGCATCTCGACCGGGGTCCGGCCGAGATAGTCACCGTCCAGGTAGACCGCGATGCCGACCGAGTTCGACTTCACGGTGAGATAGCCCGAATCGGCCGGGGCGACGCCGGAGAGAAGCAGAATTATGCAGAGTGGAAGCACGTTCAACAATAGCCGATACGCGCGGCGAAGTCAAACCGGCTTCCCGCCCGAATCTGATCTTGAACCGCCAGGGACGCCCAGACACGGAGAGAATAACCACGGATGAACATGGATGGACACAGATGGGGCCACGTTTCCGGAACACCGAGGGGACAGGCGCACGGAGCGGCTGCGTCGAACGTGCCCGGGGCACCGTAGGAACGAGCGCTGCGGGACAGTCCCCATTCTCTTCAGACGTCACGAATCGGACGAGATCCGTGTTTATCTGTGTCTATCCGTGGTTGCCTTTGTGCTTCGGGCCTTTCGGGCTACTTCTCCGTGCGGGTGTGCGCGAGAATCCAGTCGCCCATCACCTTGAGCGCTGAGGGCGAAATGGTCTCCTCAATCTTCGTGTACTCGCTTACCCCACCGGTATTCGCGGTCTGGAGCAGGTGGTTCAACCCCGGCAGCTCCTTCACCGTGAAGTCCTTGTTGCCGCCGGCCTTGAGCGCGGCTTCGATTGCCGCGAGGTTCTCTTTGGGCGCGACCTGGACGTCCTTCCCGCCGACAATCGCCAGGACCGGCTGCTTCAGCTTCATCAAAGCCGGGCGTGGGTCGTAGTTCAGGAAGTAGCGGAACCAGGGCGTGAGCAAGGCCTTCACCTGTTGCTCGACCGCCTGGTCCGAGGAGTTCAGCGCCTGGCTGTCGTTTGGGCTCATCTGCGACATCGCCTGCTTGAGCAGCGGCCGTATCTTGGCAGCCAGGACGGCAGTGTCCGACTCGGTCTTGGCCAGATTCAGCAGTGCGCGCTGGACGACTGCGCTCTTCGCCAGCGTCGAGTCGGACGCACCTTCGGCTTTGGCGACAAGCCGTGACTGCAGCATCAAGACCGAGTCGCCCGGCAGCCCGGTTCCGGCCATCAGCACGACAAACGCGACGTCCGGGGTCTCGTTGGCGACAATCGGCGCAATCACTCCGCCCTCGCTGTGCCCGAGCAGGCCGATGCGCTTCGGGTCGATCTCCTTGCGGGTCTTCAGGAATTCAAACGCGGCCAGTGCGTCGGTCGCAAGGTCGACGCTGGTGGCGGTCTGGCTGGTACCGCCGGACTTGCCGACCCCGCGGTCGTCGCAGCGCAGCACCGCGATTCCCTGCCGGGTCAGATAGTCGGCCAGGACCAGGAACGGCTTGTGACCGAAAACCTCCTCGTCACGGTTCTCCGGGCCGGAACCGGTAATGAGGACGACCGCGGCAAACGGGCCGCCGCTGTCGGGTTCGGTCAGCGTGCCGGCGAGCTTGAATCCGGCGGTCTTGTTCTCGAACTCGACGTCCTCTGCCTTGTAGGGGTACGGCGGCTTCGGTTCCTGGGGGCGGAGGGCTTCTTCGACTTTGGCGACCCGTTTGAGCACGAGCGGCAGTGACATGCCTGCCTGCTTCCACTCACCCTCGAGCGTGCTGTCGTTCTTCAACGTCCCTTCGAACCCGCCGCTGATGGTCTTGGACGTCAAGGTCAGCTTGCCGTTGCTGAAGGCGCATTCCTCGACCGCGATCCCGGTCGCGCCCTGGTCCGGGCTGTCGAACGTCGCGGTAAGCTTGCCGTCAGCGGCCTTGTTGATGTGGAAAACGACGCGGAGTTCACCGCCCGGCACCTTGAGCGTGCCCTGCCACAGGCCCTCAACGCCCTTGGCAGCACTGGTCTTGCAGCTCGATGCGAACAGCAGCAGGCAGGCGACGGGAAGAATGATGTGTGCGAACAGCCTTACCTTGGACACGACACGACCTCCTTTTTCAGGCTCTTCGCGGATTCGTGTGGGTGATTTGATGGGGTGAATTTGTCCTAAGTTG
>CAZVCQ010000290.1:0-4537 GCA_964626085.1 uncultured bacterium | reverse complement strand
TGAAGAACGGCAGCTGGGCTACGGCGTCGGTCCCGGCAATCTGGATGGCGCCGGTCGCGGCTCCGGTCTCGGCCAGAATCAGCGACTCGGCGAAGAACATGCCGATGAGGAAATTCGTCGCCGGCCGCTCGCGGGTCATGATGCCGTCGACCGCCGCCGCGTAGGCGAACTGCTGGTCGGTCACGAAGAAGACGATATCCTGGGTGAAGGCGTCGGGCCGGCCGGCCGAAGTATAGGATTCCTTCACGATTTCCCGGGCTACGGTGTAGACAATCGGGTCGGTGTTGGGCACGATGAGCGGCGTGCCGTACTTGGCCGTGCGCTTTGCCACCTCGCCGAGGATGTTGAGCGACGCGATGGTCGCGACGTCGGCGATGGATGAGAGGCCGGGCACGTAGAGGGTGGGCCGGCCCATCTCGGTCGCGCGGCCGAGTGCTTCTTCAACGTGGTCGAGGCCGGAGATGCGCCGGATGAAGAGGTTTCGGTCCTTTTTCGCACGGTTGATGTAGTAGATGAACACGAAGATGAGGATTGCCGTTCCGACCAGTGCCGGCAGAGTCTCGGTGTCGAACCACTGCGCGGAAGCACTCGCGAAGCCGGACGACTCGGATTCGGCGGTTTCAGTCGGCGAGGCGGCGATGACGCGGTACTGGTAGGTCCGGCCGTTCGCCGCCGCGTCGTCCGTGTACTGGGCGGCGAGCCGGCCGACGAAGCCGAGGGTCTCCCACTCGGCCGCGCCCTCGGCCTGGCGCAGCACACGGTAGCTGGTCACGCTCGTATCCGGCGAGCGCGTCCAGGTAACGGAGATCTTGCCGCCCTCATCATTCGGCACGTCGCGGGCGGCGACGCTGCCGGGCGGGGAGATGCTGCATAGAAGCAGCGCGACAATGCAGGATAACGCCAAGTTGCCTCCTAGTTGCTGCCGTCAGCGGGCGGCGAGTGCGGGCGATTTGGTCTCATCACGCTAGCGCAGGTGCTATGCCGATGCGTGAGTTTATTGAAACCAGGGTGTGGGTCAACAGCCGCAGGCCGGGCGCGCAGCCGGAGCTACTCAGCCCAGCTTCGGCGCTCGCGCTCCATCTGCGCGAGATAGCGCCGGGTCACGCCGGTCGGGTACTTGCCGTTGAAGCAGGCCGTGCAGAATCCCGGTACTGCCGAGTCGCCGCGCACCGCGGCGACAAGCCCCTCGTAGGTCTGGTAGACGAGGGCATCGGCACCGACGACCTTTCGGATCTGCTCGATGGTTCGGTTCTTGGCCACGAACTCGCCCCGGGTCATCATGTCGATGCCGTAGACGCAGGGGCAGCGGAGCGGGGGGGCGGTAATCGCGAGGAAGACCTTGCGCGCGCCGGCATCGCGGACCATCTGGACGATCTCCCGGGATGTCGTGCCGCGGACAATCGAGTCGTCGACCAGCAGCACGTCTTTGCCTCGGACTTGGGATTTGACCGGGTTGAGCTTCTGGCGGACGGAAAGGGCACGACGGTCCTGGCCGTGCATGATGAACGTGCGGGCGATATAGCGGTTCTTGATCAGGCCTTCGCGCAGTTCGATGTCGAGAGTCGAGGCCAGCGAGTTGGCGGCGGCGCGGGCCGTATCCGGAACCGGAACGATGACGTCGGGCTTCAATCCCTGGCGCGCGACTTCAGCGGCAAGGCGCTCGCCGAGGCGCAGCCGGGCTTCATAGACCTCGATGCCGTCGATCACCGAGTCGGGCCGGGCGAAGTAGACGAACTCGAAGATGCAGGGACGGGCGGTGCCGGGTTGTACCTGGTGCCGATACACTTTGCCTTTGAAGTCAACGAAGATGGCCTCGCCGGGCTTCACGTCGGTGAACTCGCGGAACCCCAGGCGGTCAAAGGCGACGCTCTCTGAGGCAAACGCAAACTCGTCGCCCTGCTTCGAGAACACGAGCGGCTTGATGCCGAACGGGTCGCGGAAAGCGAGGAGTCCGCGCCCATGAATCAGCGCGACGACCGAGTAGGCGCCATGGGCCCGGCCGAACACCTCCCGTACTGCCTTGAACACCGCGGTCGGGCTGAAGCGTTTCAGATTCGACCGCTCCAGCCCTTCGGCGAACACGTTCAGCAGCGGCTCGACGTCGGAGCAACTGGTGAGCTGGCGGAAGTCGTCGTACATCAGTCCGTGGCGCAGGTCGGAGTAGTTGGTTATGTTACCATTGTGGACCATCGCGATGCCGAACGGATGGTTCACATAGAACGGCTGGGCGTCTTCGACCGAGCCGGGCCCGATGGTCGGATAGCGGGTATGGCCGATACCGGCATTACCGGTGAGGCGCGACAGGTTCTTGGGATTGAAGACGTTGGCGACGGTGCCGTTGCCCTTCTTGAGGTGGAACGTGCCGTTGGAGGTAAGGACGCCGGCGGAGTCCTGGCCCCGGTGCTGAAGCGCCAGCAGACCTTCAACGAGGTCCGGGCCGACTTCGCGCCGGGTCAGTAGTCCGATTACGCCGCACATGGGTGTATGTTAGCGGCCGGGGCGGGCAAAGTCAAAGCGTGGTACCGCGCGGAGGTCCGGCACGCCTCTGCTAGACTCCACGGCCATCGAAGTCCGGGGTGTAGTCGCGGGAGGCGGAAGAGGGTTCCTGCGCGAAACCTTCTTCGAAGCCCAACTCATCGAACCGGCGTCGTACTTCCTCGTACTCCTTATTCGACAGGCGGCGGTTCATGCAGGGAAGCTCGGCAGCGCGGTGAACCGGGCAGTACTGGGCCATCAGGCTGACGCAGGTCCGCGGTCCGAGGTCATCGTGAATCCAGGTGAGTATCTTCTTGCTGTCCTCGGCGTGACCGGGCAGGACGAGGTGTCGGATGATGAGGCCCTTTTCGATGATACCGTGTTCGTCGTATCGGTTCCGGCCGACCTGCCGTTTCATCTCGGTGATTGCGGCTGAGGCGTGCCGGAAGTAGTCCGGCGCGGACGAGCAGGCGCGGGCGAGTTCCTCCGAGTGGTACTTGAGGTCAGGCAGGAAGACCTGCACCAGCCCTTCGAAGCGCGCGACGGTCTCAGCTTTCTCATAGCCGTTCGAGTTCCAGACAATGGGGGCCTCAAGCCTGGCGCGGGCACTTTCGAGAACCGGGAGCAACTGGTCGGAGTAGTGCGTAGGTGAGACGAGGTTGATGTTATGCGCGCCCTGCTGCTCGAGTTCCAGCATGATGGTCAACAGCCGTTCGGGCGTGACGGCGCGGGACATGACCGCACTGTCAGACAGGGGCCGCGGGGGCCAAACGTCGGACGTTTCGGATCGTGTCCCAAGTTCCACTTGCGAGATCGTGTAGTTCTGGCAGAATCGGCAGCGGAGGTTGCAGTGGTTGAAGAAGACGGTGCCGGACCCGCGCGTGCCGGAGATGGGCGGTTCTTCCCAGTGGTGGAGCCGGGCAAGTGAGACTTCGAACTGCTCGGGTGCGCGGCAGACGCCGAGCTTCACCGATCGGTCGACGCCGCATTCGAAGGGACAGGCATTGCAGAGCACCTGACATTATACATGAGTGAACGACCAATGACCAAGCCCCAGTGACCAATCAAGTCCGAATGACGAAGACCCAATCCGAAACGGACATTGGTCATTTCATTGTTGGATGGTCATTGGTGCTTGAGGCTTGGCGACTCTCGCTTTCGGTGAGGTTTGACATGCGCGTCGTTGAGGCTAGCTTTGACAGGCATGAAGCCCATGAGACTGCAGAAGTACCTTGCCTCGGCCGGCGTCGGGTCGCGGCGCTATTGCGAGGAGTTGATCGCCGCGGGTCGGGTTAAGGTCAACAGCCGTGTCGCGCAGGTCGGCCAATCGGTCGAGCCCGGTGTGGACAAGGTCTTCATGCGGGGCAAGGAAGTGCAGCCCGTCCGCGAGCGGGTCGTCATCATGGTCAACAAGCCGCGCGACGTGCTCTCGACTTGCCACAGAGGCAAGGAAGAGGGCTATCTGATTACCGAAGTCGTCCAGACCGAGTACCGGCTGTTCCCCGTGGGCAGGTTGGACCGTGAGTCCGAAGGTCTTCTCTTGTTGACCAACGACGGCGAGTTGGCGCTCCGGTTGACCCATCCGCGCTATGAGACCGAGAAAGAGTACGAGGTCGAGCTGGACAAGGTCGCGAGCCCGGAACTGGTGACGGCGTTGAGCAAGGGCATCGTCCTTGAGGACGGACCCGCAAAGCCGGCGCGGGTGGAGCGGGTCGGCGCGTTGAAGCTGCGGCTGGTCCTGACCGAAGGGCGGAAGCGCGAGGTGCGCCGGATGCTCGCGGCGCTCGGGTATTCAGCAGTGCGGCTGGTGCGGGTGCGGATTGGCGGGCTGCGGATGGAAGGTCTGAGGACGGGCGAGTGGCGTCGGCTCACCGATGCGGAGGTGAAAGAGAAGCTCAGGCAGGCCCCGGGCGAAGCCAGAAGTCAAAATGCAGAAGTCAGAATGCAAAAGTCGGGAAGGAAGAAGACGTGATGGGTAGGCGGCCGGCGGGTCTCGCGTGTATGCTTGCGCTTGCGCTTTGTGCCTGGGCTCAGCAGCCGGTGCGCGAGCCGGTTGTGGTCG
>CAZVCQ010000289.1:0-4589 GCA_964626085.1 uncultured bacterium | reverse complement strand
TAGATGACGCGCAGCCCCGAGTCCCCATCAGCGACATAGGCGTAATCGCCATCTACTGCCACGCCCAAGCCATCGCCTGGAGCTATGCAGCTACCGACTAGCCTTACGTTGAGTGAATCAGCGGCCTGCGCCGCGCCGATCAGCAGCAGAACCAGACAGAGCACAAACGCGGTCGCTTTCACTTTCTCCTCCGTTCTGACGACTGCAACGTTGCAGAGGCGACAATAGACACGTACATTGTTTCAAGTCCAGTCAAGGCCGGGAAGAGACAATCTCCCATAGTTTGGGAAGTGTAATTCGGCTCCGGTCGAAGTCAAGCAGAAAGTTGTGCCGGCCGGGCGCGTCGGCCGAGGTCAGAAGGCAGAATGCAGAGGTCAGAAGTGAGAAAACAGGATGGGCGGGCTACATTCGGTCGGTGACTTCGATGCCAAGGAGGGCGAGGCCGGTCGCGAGGACCTTGCCGGTCATCTCGACCAGGTAGAGCCGCGCATCGCGGAGTTCGGGGGTCTCGGCCTTGAGCACCGGCGCCTTGTCGTAGAAGGCCGAGAAGTCGCGGGCGAGGCGGTAGATGCGTCCGGCAATCCGGTGCGGCTCGTACGACTCGGCCGCGGCAACGATGGCGTCCGGGAAACGAGCGATAGACTTCAGCAGCGCGAATTCCTCCGGCAGGACGAAGGACGAAGGACTCGGGACTTTGTCATTTCCACTTTGGAGTTCGGCCTTCCTTAGTATCGAACGAGTTCGTGTATAGGCATACTGGAGATAGGGCGCAGAGTCGCCATCCAGCGCCAGCATCCGATTCCAGTCGAACACGACTTCCTTGATGCGGCTTTGCGAAAGGTCGGCGTATTTGATAGCGCCGATGCCGACGATGCGGCTTATCCTGGCTTTCTCTTCGGGCGAGAGATCGCGGTCCTGCACCACGGCCTCGGCCCGGCGGATCGCCTCGGCAATGACGTCTTCAAGAAACACCACCCGGCCCTCGCGCGTAGACATCCGGCCTTCGGGCAGCCGAACCAGGCCGAAGGTGACGTGAATGCACGGGACGCTGATGCCGAGCTTCGCCAGGGCGGCGCTGAACTGGCGGAAGTAGAGTTCCTGCTCCTTGCCGACCACGTAGAGCATCTTCTCGGGATGCCAGCGCTCGATACGGTGCTCGGCCGTGGCAATCTCGCGCGTCGCGTAGAGGCTGGTGCCGTCCGACTTCTGGAGGATGAGCGGCGTTTCGATGCCCTTGTCGTCGAGCGGTATGATGACCACGGTCTCCTCCGGGCCGACTTCGTCTCCGCCGGTAACCATAGCGGCGGCCGGCCTTTCGCGCCGAGCGACGCCGCGTTCGAGCGCGCGACTGATGACTCCGGCTAGCCGGTCCTCGTACGAACTCTCGCCGCGCATCGAGTCGAACTTCACCCCGAGCAGGTCGTAGATGCGGCCGAACTCGGCTCTGCTCAGCTTGACGAATCGCTGCCAGAGCCCGCGAGCTTTCTCGTCGCCGGTTTCGAGTCGGCGGAACCAGTCCCGGGCTTCGAGTTCCAGGCCGGCGTTCGTCTTCGCCTCCTCGTGGAACCGTACGTAGAGGCTGAGCAGGTGGGCGGTGGGGTTGTGTTCGAGTTCCTCTTCGGTGCCCCAGCGGTTGAACGCGCTGAGCAGTTTGCCGAACTGCGTGCCCCAGTCGCCCAGATGGTTGTCACCAATGACCTTGTACCCGAGAAAGCTGAGGATGTTGCGCAGGGCCTGGCCGATGATGGTCGAGCGGAGATGGCCGACCGAGAACGGCTTCGCGATATTCGGGGACGAGTAGTCGATGAGGATGGTGCGGCCGGCGCCCGCCTGGGAGCTGCCGTAGTGGTCCGGGTCCCGGCTGAAGTCGGCGATGACTTCCTGCGCGAAACGGGCCTTGTCAAATGCCAGGTTCAAATAGCCCTTGAGCGCGGCTGCCGAGGCAAAGCGCGTGCCCTTGAGTTCGAGCGACGAGACCAGACGCTCGGCCAGAGCCTGCGGGGTCTCGCTCCGCTCCTTGGCGATGCGGAAGAGCGGGACCGCGAGGTCGGCGTCGATGCCGCCTTCGACGTCGCGTATTTCAGACGGGTTGATGCTCAGGCCCTGCGCGGCGAGCAGGCCGACGAGTTCTTTGCGGCAGCGGGTCAGGAAGTAGTCGGTATCAGGCATCCGGTTGGCCTCGGCAGCCCCGGTCGGACAGCGCCGGGACCGACTTCAGGGCATCGGCGAATGAGCGGAAGGCCGGCTCATCGCGCAGGACGAACGTCACCGAACCGGGCTTCGGGTTTGCGCGCTCGTGGCTGAGTGCTGCGGCAATCATCAAGCGCGCGCACGCCTCTGCCGGGAAACCTCCGACTCCGGTGCCGAGCGCGGGGAATGCTATTGAGTCAAGACCAATCCTCGCGGCCTCAGTCAGGGCACTCCGAGTTGCCTTGGAGATGAGGTCGGCGTTGGTGGCAAGGTCCTGGCCCATGGCCGCGGCGTGGATGCAGTAGCGGGCCTTGAGCCTTCCGGCCGAAGTGGTCACGGCCTGCCCCGGCTCAATCGGGCCGAGTTTCAACGCCTCGCGTTCAATCTCCTCGCCGCCTTTGGCCTTGATAGCGCCGGCAACGCCCGAGCCCATCCAGAGGTGGTTGTTGGCGGCGTTGACGACCGCGTCGGTCGCCTGCTCAGCTATGTCCCCGAGCACCAGGGTGAGTTGCAGCCGGCCGATTTTCCTGGAGTACGGGCTAGGACTCATGCTGCATGATCACCCGCACGACGTCGTCGGGCGAGCCGGCCTTGTTCAGGCCGATGCGCACTTCGTCCTTACGTAGCAGCTTGGAGAGCCGCGCCAGAGTCATGATGTACTCGGTCTTCTGTTCCTCCGGTGCGGCAATCAGGAAGATGAGATGCGAAGGCTTGCCGTCGAGGCTGTTGAAATCAACGCCCGAGTCGGACCGGCCGAACGCGAGCACAATATTGGAGACGGCCCTGGTCCGGGCATGAGGAATCGCGACGCCCAGCCCGATGCCGGTGCTTTCCATGTTCTCGCGCCGGACAATCGCCGACACGAACTCAGATTCCTCGGTGATGGAGCCGGACGCCACGAGCGGGCTGACCAGCTCGCTTATCACCTCGAACTTCTCTTTCGATTGCAGGTTGAGCACAATCGCCGAGCGGGGCAGCAGCTCGGATATTTTCGCCATCAACGTACCTCCATCAGGGTTATTTCACGAACACGACCGGCCGGCTGCTCTGGCGTACGAGTTCGGAACACGTCACCCGGCAATCGGCGCTGGCGACTATCAGCTCGGCATCGTAGCTCGTGCTGAGGTTGATGAGTTGCTGCAGCGGGTCGCCCGTTTCGAGGAGCAGAGAGATGCGGACGTTCTGCTGGAATGCGTCATCCTCGATTTCGTACAACGAAGTCCAGGCGCGTTCCTCGGCGTCGGAAGTCTGCGTATCCCGGCGGCGTGGTGCGTCGGGGTTGATGACCGCCAACGCAAACAGTCGGCACGACATGCCCTTGGCAAGCCGCAGCGCCCACCGGACCGCGTTCGGCATCCCCGGGGTGTCTTCGACGTAGAGCAGGATGCGTTCCATCTTACTTGCCCACGCAGAAGCGGGCGAAAACCCGGTCAAGGATGTCAGTGCCGATTGCTGGAGCGTCCACCTGACTGAGCATATCAATCGCCGACCTGGTTTCAAGAGCGGCGGTCTCAAGGGTCCGGGCCAAACCGGCCCGGACGAGGGCGTCACGGCAGGACGAAAGCGCCTCAAGCTGGCGGCGGTTGACGGCGAGTTTCGGTCCCGGCCCGGCACGCAGGACACGGGCAAGGCGCTTTCGGAGTTGACCGATACCGGCACCGGTGCGGCACGAGACCGGAATCAGCCGGGCCGGGCACCTGCGTGCGAACGAGCGGTCGAAACGGCGCGGCAGGTCGGTCTTGTTCAGGGTGCAGATTGCCGAGTGGCCGCGCACGGCGGCGACGACCGCCAGGTCGGAAGGCCCTCCGGGCTGCGAACCGTCGAAGAGAGCGATGATGACGTCCGCCTGTTCGACCGCCTTCCCGGTCTGGGCAAGAGCCAGCCGGCTCAGCCGCGGACCGGCGCGTGCGGTGAGCCCGGCGGTGTCGACAAACTTCACCGGGATTCCGGCAAGCACGACGGTCGAGTCAATCCGGTCACGGGTGGTACCCGGGACCGGGCTCGTGATCGCCCGGTCGTTCTCGACCAGCCGGTTGAACAGGCTTGACTTTCCGACGTTGGGCCGGCCGATGATGGCGACGTTCGCGCCTTCGACGAGAAAGCGGCCGCCTTCAGCGGACTCGATTGTCTTGGAGAGTCTTGCCGCGATACGGCGGATGCGGGGTCTTGGCACTGCCCCGCAAGCGTCATGCTCGTCGAACCCGAGGTTGTACTCGAGTTCGGCCAGTAGTTCTTTCAGGTCCTCGGCGAACCCCGCGACCAGGTTCGACAACTTGCCACGGTAGCGGGCAAGCGCGCCGCGGAAGGCCGTTTCGGAACGAGCCGCGGCCATGTCGGCAACCGCCTCGGCCTGGGACAGAGTCATCTTCCCGGCAAGCACCGCCCGTCGGGTGAACTCG
>CAZVCQ010000288.1:0-4598 GCA_964626085.1 uncultured bacterium | reverse complement strand
GCCCGGCCCCGTTCAGCACGCAGCCGACGTTGCCCGACAGCTTGATGTAGGTCAGCCCAGCGGCCTTGGCCTCGACCTCGGTCGGCTCCTCGGCCGACAGGTCGCGCATCTCCTCCCACTCCTTGTGCCGGAAGTCGGCGTTGTCGTCGAAGTTGATCTTCGCGTCCAGCGCCAGCAGAAAACCGGGACTGTCCCCTGGTTGGCTTGGGACTGTACCGGTTTTCTGCACCAGCGGGTTGATCTCGATGAGCGAGCAGTCCTTCTCCACGAAGATGCGGTAGAGCTTCTGCGCGATACCGGCAAACTCCCGCGCCAGCTTGGCGTTGCCATAGAGCGCCATCCCCACGTTCCGCGCCTGGAACCCGAGCAGGCCCGCGGCCGGGTCGATGGCCGTCTTCAGAATCTTCTCCGGCGTCGCCTTGGCCACCTCCTCGATTTCCACGCCGCCGGCAGCCGAAGCCATCAACACCGGCGCGCGCGTCGCGCGGTCGATGATGATACCCACGTACGCCTCACCCTTGATGTCCACGCACTCGGACACCAGCACCTTCTTCACCTTCAACCCCTTGATGTCCATCCCGATGATGCTGCCGGCAACGGCCTCGACGTGGTCGAGGCTCTCCACCTTCTTCACCCCGCCTGCCTTGCCGCGGCCGCCGACCAGCACCTGGGCCTTGATGACGACCGGCATCCCCAGCTCTTTGGCCAGCGCCGCCGCCTCATCGGGTCTCGACGCAACGCGCTCTCGTGGGACCGGAATCCCGAAAGCGGCAAATATCTCCTTAGCCTGATACTCGTGGATTTTCATAGGTGCGAGAATCTAGCACGAACATCCTTGGAGTCAAGAAGCCGGGGCAGGTACTTGGGACACATCCGCGACATGCCCCTCGCGTCCTCCGTGCACGTATTCCCTCCCGAGAATCGCCGCTGCCCTACTGACCTGCGTCGGGAGTACTCTCGGAAGCTCACTGGGGAGTCCCCTCCAAGGCTGCCGTCCAGACTGCTTGCCGGGCTGCCGCCCGCTTCGCCAGTCGGTCTCTTTCCCAAGTCACTCGGCAGGAAAGGTCAGGGACAACTTGCAGAGCTTCTTGGAGAAGAACAGGGAACGCCCCGGCCTCTGCCGCAGACCGTCGGGCGGTAGTTGCGGAAACGGTCCGAGACCTATTCGGTCATGGACTTGAGGTACCCGGCAATGGCCGTATCATAGCGGCTGGTGATGGCAAAGGCCTCGGCGGCGAGCTTCTTCCTCATCTCCGCGCTGATGCTGCCCGTTCTAGCGAGCTCGGCAATGATTGCTGGGTAGTGCTTGGAGTCGGGCACTATGGTCACGAAAGCATGGTTCTTGGCCGCCGCGCGCAGCAACGTCACGCCGCCGATGTCAATCAGTTCCACCAGTTCCTCGTGGGTAGCACCGCGCGCAAGGCCGTCCTCGAACGCGTAGAGATTGCAGACCACGATGTCGATGGGCTCGACCGTGTTGTCCTTTCGAGTGGTGAGGATACCACCGGCGATCTTCGGGTGCAGGGTCTTGACCCGCCCCCCGAGTATCTCGGGCGAGCCGGTGTAGTCGGCGATTTCCGTGACCGGAATGCCGGCTTCGCGAATCGCCGCCGCGGTCTTGGAGGTCGAGAGAATCTCATATCCAGCCTTGGCCAGTGCCCGGGCCAGTTCGGCGATGCCGGTCTTGTCCCACACCGATATTATCGCGCGACGTTGTGCCACTTATGCTCCAAACTTCTTTAACTTTAACGAGTTAGCAAGCAGTAGATTCATCAGCTTGACCGAATCGATTCGGCCGATCGTGCCCCGTCCGCAGACCAGCTCGCCGAACTCCTCGCGGGTGTCTGAAGGGCGCGCGTACGACGAGGCCAGCAGCACCGGTACTTCGTGCCACGAATGTCCGGCTTTCAAGGCAGGTGTGGAGTGGTCACCGGTGATGCAGAGGACGTCCGGCGCAAGCTCCTGCAGTTGCGGCAGCACTTCTTCATCGAACTGCTCGATGAACTCCTGCTTGGCCTCGAAATTGCCGTCCTCACCCGCCTTGTCCGTCTCCTTCAGGTGCAGGAAGAAGAAGTCGTGTCCGCCGTCCCAGTGCTTGCGCAGGGTCTCGACCTCGGATTCCCACGTGCTCCCGGTCTCGAGCACATCCATCCCCACCAGTTTGGCCAGTCCTCGGTACATTGGGTAGGCGGCGACACAGGCCGGAGCAAGCTTGAACCGGTCACGCATCGAGGGAATCGAAGGCGGCAGGGCAAGCCCGCGCAGCAGCACAAAGTTGGCCCTGTCCTCGTCCTTGAGAGCCGCTGCCACAAGCTCGATGAAGCGGTTGGCGATCCTGACCGACTTGGCCGCACCTTTGTCGTTGGAGGCGACCGCAAGCGGCTTCAGGCCGTCCTGTTGCGGGTCCGAGTCTGTTAGTTCGCCGGCCAACCCGGGTCCCTGAAACACGACAACGAACCGGTGGCCGATGCCCGGCCTGACTACCACCTTCGCATCTTCTATCGTCGGAATCGCCGCCTGCAACCGCTCGCAGAGCGAGACACACAAGTCGTTAGGAATCCGGCCCGCCCGGCGATCCTTGATGGTGCCGTCCGGGCCGAGCGTCGCGAAGTTCGCGCGGGCGCACAGGTCGGACGGTGCCGGATGAAGCCCTATGCCCAGCGCCTCGAGCACTCCGCGGCCGACATCGTACTTGAGGGGGTCGTAGCCGAACAGCGCGAGGTGGGCAGGCCCGGAGCCAGGCGTGATGCCGACGTCGACCGGCGTCAGCAGCCCGAGCCCGGCTCTGCCCGAAAGCTCAGTCAGGTGAGGCGTCGATGCCGACTCAAGTTCGGTCTTGCCCTTGCGCGGCAGGCCGCCCAGCCCGTCAAGCACTACCAGCAGTATCTTCTTGTCGTTCCTAACCGCGAGATTCTCGAGAAGGTCCATTTGTCTAGATGATAGATACCACCGCCGGAGAGTCAAGTTGCTGGAGCCGAGAGATTGGTCGGCTGCAGTGGCAGGTCACTCGACCGACACGGCCACTCTGATAGCGAAGCTTGAGTCCCTGAACACTCCACGGAACTCAAGCTGGTGCAGTCCGGTGGGCATCTGGCCGCCCATGCACCAACCTTCGGACCGGTACGTGGAATCGGCGACCTTCGCACCGGGAGCGCCGGGATCAGGTAAGGCCGGCTGGCCGGGAAAGGTAACCGCAAGCGAGTTGAGAAAGACATCGTGATTGAAGCTGTATGCAAAGTCGGTGGTGTCGCCGGACTGAGAACGGGCGCCGGCCGCATTGACTTCGAGCACTTCGTACGTTGCCATCTCGATGTCTCCGGCATTCACGGTCCAGCCCTCGGGCACAATCACCGGATCGCCGGGAGGAGCGAATCCCAGAGAGTCGCCGTAGACGCCGACCAGGTCACCATCACTGACCTTGTTGTCCCCGTCTCTGTCCTGCCATGCCAGCAGATGGTACGCACCGGACGCAACGGCTGGAAACTCAAATGACGCGCGGTAGAACTGGCCGCCTGAATCTGGCGTGGTCTTGTAGAGCGCAGCCGAATCCCAGGCAACGCTGTCGTGAAGCTCGACTCGTGACAGCCTCACGTCACCCTGCTCTCCCGGCTTGAGTGTCAGCCGGCCGTACACCGTCGTTGGAAACCGGCAGCCCGCCAGCAGGCAGATCGCGGCTACCACGGCGACATATCCCGCGGACCGGGCCAGGCCGCAGCGCACGTCGCTACCGTCCCACGTTTTCAAGGTTGCCCAGCGCCTCGCGTACCTGTTGTTCAAGGCGCTTGACGCGAGCCTGCCGATCTTCCGAGTTGCGCAGGTAACTGTTGGCGACGTTCTGCTGCGTCTCGGACTCGGCCTCATCGCCGAGCACCATGGCCTTGACCGAAGCCTCTGACTTTACGTAGAAGGCGTACCGGTCTTCAGCGTCATCACCCAGCGTCTTCAGGTAGCGGTCCAGCGCCGTGTACAGGACGCCGAGTCGGAATGCGGTACGCGAACCTGCCTCTCGCGAAAGTCTGAGTACGACCTCAGCCTGCCGTCGCGCCAGCGCGATGTCACGACGCGCGCTATCCGCGATGATGACAGCCTTGCGCAACTGCGCAGCCGCGTCACCTGCGTTGTCGGAAGTCACGACACCCGGCGGTAGCAACTCCGTGGCGCGTAGCCACTTCTCACCCGCGGCAGCCACCAGCGTATCGGCCGCGGCGGCGGCTGACTTCGCGATCTCGGCTCCGCCGGCCCTTCGCGGCACAGGTGCCGGCTGGACGGCTGCCTGTGGGACAGCCGGACTCACGCTTTCGGTCGGTGAAACTGTATCACCGGCCGCTGCCACGCCGGACAATGGCACGAGCGGGGGGCGATAGGATATTATGAGGTATAGCGCCACGATCATGAGGGCTGCCGCGGCCAAGAGAGTAATCATCCGCACACGGGCGACCCGTACGGTCTGACGCACATCGGGCTTGAAGACCAGCCCCGGCGGTGATGACGGTGCTGGCGGCTTCTCGTCAGGACGTTGCGCGTCACGCTGTGGTTCGGAACCGCTCAACTCATGCCTCTCGGTAAAACCATATTGCCGCGTCCGGCCGGTGTCAACA
>CAZVCQ010000287.1:0-4614 GCA_964626085.1 uncultured bacterium | reverse complement strand
CGTTTGTGGCGCTCAACTGCGCCGCGATTCCCAAGGAGCTGATTGAGAGCGAGTTGTTCGGGCACGAGCGGGGGGCGTTTACCGGCGCCGAGGCCGCGCGCATGGGCAAGCTGCAGGAGGCGGACAAGGGCACGTTGTTCCTCGATGAGGTTGCCGACATGAGTCTTGCGGCTCAGGCCAAGCTGCTCCGGTTTCTGGAGCATCCGGAAGTGGAGCGGCTCGGCTCGAACCAGTCGGTGTTGCTCGACGTACGGATACTGGCAGCGACAAACCGGAACCTGGCCGGGTGCATCAAGGAGGCGTCATTCCGCGAGGACCTCTTCCACAGGCTGGACGTTGTGACGATCAAGGTCCCGGCGCTGCGCGAGCGGGTCGAGGATATCGAGGAGCTGACGGAGTTCTTCCTCGAGCGTTTCTGCCGGCGGCACAACCGGGCGTTGAGCCTTGCCCCGGAGTGTCTGGCCATCCTGCGCGCCCAGGACTGGCCCGGCAACGTGCGCGAGTTGCGGAATCTAGTTGAGCGGGTAGTCGTGCTGGCCCGGACCAACCCGGTTGAGCCGGACGAGCTGCAGTCGTTCCTCGGAATCGAGGTCCCGGTGCGGCAGGACGGCACGCTCAAGGCGGCGTTGGACCGGGCCGAGCGTGAGGCGGTGGAGAGGGCGCTGGCTGCCGGAGGCGGGGTAGTGAGCACGGCGGCCCGGGCGCTCGGGGTCGAGCGGGTCAGCCTCTACCGGATAATGAAGCGCCACGGCATCTCGACCGAGACGGCCGACTAGATAGTTCCAGGTTCCGAGTTACCGGTTCTTCGCCGGAAAGTCATCCACAGATTACAGATTACGCAGATTCTCCCGGCCTGAGCTCTGCATCCGTGGACGGCTGAAGCCCGAGTCCTGTAACCGTACGGTGACAACTTGTAACCGTACGGTTACAATTCAGATGGCCCACTTCGTCTAAGTTACGCATTTTCAACCCGTGAATTCCTGGCATCAAACGTGCAGTTTATCAGGCTAGCTGATTGATGTTTGCCTCCTTGATGGACGGGGCCCTTGCGGCCCCGTCTGTTTTGCGGCAATCTTTAGTCCCAGCAGCAGAAGTGTAACCGTACGGTAACACCGTGTAACCGAACGGTTACAGTTTCGAAGGCACCGTTCGTCTAAGTCTCGCATTTTCAACCCGTGGATTCTTGGCACTAAAGGTGCATGTCGAGTGGGTGTGATGGGAGACGGCCATGTCTTCGACCACGAATGTTAGGGGTTAGACCTTACCTGGCCCGGGGGTTGGGTATTGAAGTACGACCGGGTGCCAACCAAAGGGAGGTTCGGTCGCCCTCGACGAGTGGCATTCCCTGTGAGCCGGCACTTCGCACGTGGATGGAGCCACGTCGACGCGTAACCAGGCACGGGTCTGGTGTTGGTCACCACCGGACCGAGTTGCCGGGCGGAGCGCGGCGCCAGCGTGCACGGCAGTACGTCCTGACCACGCGAAGAGGGTTGACGCTTGGTGGGTAGCTAGGCGGAGGACCCGGTTGTAACCGAGCAGGGGGCGGCATCGCCGCCCCCTGCCTCTGCAGTGGGGCCAGAAGAGCTGGGCGCGCTGCGCAGGCCTGCCCCAAACCCGACATTGAACCACAGAGCACACGGAGAATCGGGATGGTAGGGAGCGGAATACCGACTTCACCCGACTCTGTGTTCTCTTGCGCCTCTGTGGTTAGTCCTATCTCGGTTTTGGGTTGGCCTCGGTCGCTTGACTTTCTGAGGCAGGTGCATACACTTATCGCCCATGTGGCTCGTTCCGCTGCTGCTTCTGTCCGCACTGCCGGTGCAGGGGGAACTGAAGTTGACTTTGGAGCAGTCCACATACCCGGCCGACGATTCGGGCACGATGCTTGAGGTATCTTACGAAATCCCAAATACTTCCCTGACATTTCTGCGCGAAGATAGCGGGTTCGTTGCTCGTTACCAGATCAGCATCCAGGTTTCGGACCGACGACGCGATCTCCTGGCCGGCGACCTCTGGCAGAAGGTAGTGCGGCTCCGGGAGTATAGCCAGACCATGGCGCGCGACTCGGTCGATGCCGGCACAGTCAGCCTGGTTGTGCCCGCGGCTGCGCTTGATGCGCGTGTCGCGGTCAACGATCAGGCAAACGAACGGTCGGCGCTGGCGTTGTTCCGAATCGAGCGGCCGACCGGCGGGCTTGTTGTCCGGCTGTACCGGTCAGGGAAACCGGTTTCGATGCGCAAGTACGGGATTGGTGACACAATCGTGGCGGTGGTTGAGGCGGCGAGTCCGCGGGACAGGCTTGATAGCTGTCGGTTCGTGCTGAAGCACGACCGCCGGGTCGTGACCGGCGCCACTGTTCAGGCAACGATGAGCGGTGAGAGCGGAACGGCTCGGGACACGAGCCGAGATGCCGGACATATCGGTCATGTCCCTGCGCTGAAGGCGCGGTTTGAGTATCCGATTGGGGACTCGGCCGGAGTAGCGCGACTGGGTGGCGGCGAGTATTCACTGGAGGTCGTTGGTTTCGTCGGGGGACGGGTCTTGCGCGCGAGCGTGGGCTTCCGGATCGAGGTGCCTTTCTTTCTGGATGACTCTGCGTATCTGCGTCGGGTCGAGCAGCTCATCTACGTGGCAAGCAGCGGGGAGTTGAAGCACCTGCGTTCGGTGCCGCGTAGCGAGCGGGAGCAGGTCTGGCTTGAGTTCTGGAAGAAGAGTGAGCGGTCGACGGTCAAAGGTCGGTACGTGAGCGAGGAGGAGTACTTCGAGCGGATTGACTACGCGCAGGAGCACTTCGCACACGCCGAACGGGGGTACCTGAGCGACCGCGGCCATGTCTACGTCCTCTATGGGGCACCGGACCAGGTTGAGTCGCGGCCGTTTGACATCGACTCGCCGGCATACGAGGTCTGGTATTACTATCAGATAAACAAGGAGTTCGGCTTTGTCGACCGGTTCGGGGCGGGGGAGTACGTCCTGCAGAACCGGCAGGAGCTTTGAAAATGGCGATTGGCGATTGGCGATTGGCGATTCGTGATTGGCAGTCCGGGCGGTGGCGGCAATGAACGTCTGTATCGCACTGCTCGTGGCCCTGACCGGGGCGCTCGATTTCAGCGTTGACTGGTCGGTTTTCCGGGCCGGGACGGATTCCAGCCGGGTCGTGTTCCTCTACGCAATACCCTACGACCAATTGCTCTACACCCAGACCGACAGCGGTCTCTTGGCCGGGTTCAGCGTTCAGTCGGAGCTCGCCGGGCTCGACAACAGCTTCCGCCAGGAAGGCAGGATTCTCAAGCGGGCGAGGATCGGGAGTTTCCATGAGGCGTTCGCGGCGCAGCGGAACTTCGTGGACGGGTTCAGCGTGACTGCACCGCCGGGCAGGTACCGGTTCAGGATCGCCGTTGCAGAGACGAGTTCGGCCGGCCAGACCGAGGGGTCGCGTGAGGACACTGTCGTGCTCAGAGGTTTCAATGACGGCCTCGCCTTGAGTTCACTGCAGGTCGGTTCGACCGCTTTGACCGACACGGTCACCGGTGCGGTGTCGGTCATATCCAATCCGACGCACCGTTTTCCGGACAAGGGGCTGGAAGCGCTGTACGTCTACTATGAGGGCTACAATCTGAGCCCGGACAGCGAAGTCTACCGGGTGAGGGCGGCAATCGTCCGCAGCCGGGGGGGAAAGCCGGACACTGTCGTGCAGACTCCGCCGCTGGTGAGGCCGAAGCAGGGCACGAGCGTGGCCTACGCGATGGGGGTGAGCGTGGCCGGGGTAGAGCCGGGAGCCTACACGCTCGGCCTGGAGTTGACCGATGTGGCGGCGAAGCGGTCGGTGACCGCGCGCCGGGATTTCGTGCTCGGCTCGACTGCGCCGGAAGCGGCCGTTGTGACTCCGGGGCTGGACGGCCTGAGTTCGCTTGAGCGCAAGTACTACGACCAGATCCAGTACCTGGCGACTCCGAACCAGGTCGCTTACTACAAGGCGCTGTCGGATTCGGGCAAGCTGGCGTACCTGGCGAAGTTCTGGGGTGTGCGTAGCCTGGCCGAGTTCAGTCGGCGGATGGAAACGGCCGACGGGAAGTACCGGCAGATGAAGGCGGCGGGCTACAACACGGACCGGGGAAGAATCTACGTGAAGTACGGTGAGCCGGACGCGGTCGAGCAGAAGGTGATTGAGACCGAAACCCGGCCGCGCGAGTATTGGCACTACTACAACACCGGAGACGTGTTCGTATTCATCGACATTCGCGGCGACGGTAATTACCGGCTGGCCTGGACTAATGCCAAAACCGAGCCGAAGACGGGTTTCGAATCGTACCTGACGATCGAAGAGCAGGACCAGTTCAAGTAGACACCTGACATGGCAGTCGTGCTGGTCGAGATGCATCCATTCAAGTCCGAGCTGTGCGACATGCCGGCCGGGCTGGCCGTCCGACCCGGGGACGAGGTTGTGATCCAGGACGAGGACGGCGAGGATGTCGGCAGGGTCATCGCCTATGATGATTCGGACGAAAGCCGGAGCGTAGTACTGCGCAAGGCGACCACCGATGACCTGAGACGTCGACAGGAACTCGACGACGAGACCGGTAGGGCACTGGAGGTCTTCTGCCGACTCAAGCA